>CAZAYE010000040.1:0-11316 GCA_964489255.1 uncultured Enterobacteriaceae bacterium | reverse complement strand
CCGCGCTTGACAACCGCCTAATAAATTCCTCCGTATCCTCGTTCTCCTCTGGCGATACGTGATACCGCATGGTTACAGTGAGCCGCTCCTCGGTAAGCTGCTCCTCAGTTTCAGGCGCAGGCTCGCTGCTTTGAGACTGTTCAAATGATGCTTGTGGAACTTCATCGACCTTTGCTCGTATCTGGACAACTTTAGTCGCCTCTTCTTGTAAATCAGCAGCAATAGGTTTTGGGCGAGCTGGTCCGCTGACCGCCTCAATGAGCTTCTGAGAGATCGGGCTAAAGCGCTGTTCTTCTCGTGAGGCAAACTTAGCCATTGACTACTTCCTCGACGTTGATCTGCGGTTCGGCAGGTGCAAGAGTCTCGATCCCCTCAAGGGCGTTCAGCCGGGCTTCCATTTCCCGCGCTAGCTCACGGAATTGGTCAGTCACTTTGTGTGTTGGGTACAGTTGGAACATGGTCTTCCCTAGCTTCTGACTTTCGCAAATATACGTCGTCTCGGCGATCAGCGTACTGTAGCTTTTGATATATGGATCTGTTCCCTTGTCGAACGTTTCTTGGACGTACGCAATGAGTTCTCGCTGAAGCCGTGTGCTTCTGCCCTTAATGGCGGAAAGGACGACACCAATCAAGCGGAGGGACGGGTTTCCTTGTTCCCGGACAGTGGCGATATCGGCAAGCGCGTCATTCAAGCCTTCGATCGCGAGTGGTTCGGGAATCCCGGACAGCAAGAAGTAATCCGCCGCTTTATATGCAGCAACTGTGGGTATCGTGAGATTCGGCGCAGTGTCGAGAAAGATGTAGTCGTACTCACTGCGGAGCCCATCGACGAGCGGGCGTAAGATATCCTTAGGATTACCGAACTTATATTTCGTGCTGAGAACGGCGTCGATTCCTTCGAGATTTCTCCGTGCGGGAATCAACTCCACATTTTGTGGTAGTTCTATACCCTCGATATCGCCTTGGCGGACCACAACCTCTAAAGGATCCTCAGCTCCAGTGAGAATTTCAAATGACCCGAGGATCGGCATCTCAACTGGCAGTCCCAGCTGAAGGGTTGCACCACGATTCATGTCCAAGTCCCAAAGGAGACACTTCTTCCCCATCTCTCCTAGGGCAGTTGCAAGGTGAACACTCAAGGTGCTTTTTCCCACCCCACCCTTTTGATTCCCGACTGCAATCACACGTGCCCTTCTACCCTTACTCACCTCGCTCATACTACGCCTCCAAAAAAAATTTTTCTTTTCTATTTGCGCCTAAACATTTGGGCGTTAAAGCTCTAATATTTAGGCCTAAACGTTAGAGCGTTTAAGCTTAAACGTTAGAGCCTTAACAAAATGCCAAAGAAAATTCAAGCCCGGGAAATAGACAAGACTTTTCAATACCCTGGGAAAAAATAGGGTAATCGTCTACGCTCAAACATTAGAGCATTAATGCCCAATCGTCTACGCTCAAACATTAGAGCATTAATGCCCAATCGTCTACGCTCAAACATTAGAGCATTAATGCCTATACATTAGGGCACTAACAGTGGATGATTATATACCTAGGCAATTGCAAAGCATATTTTCATGTGCTTTAAAACACACGTCTAAGCTTCTTCTTGTGATTCAAGATCTTCTGGTATGGGGAGAAATCAGGCGACTTAGGAGAGAACACATGTAGGCGAGAAGGCTGCCTCTGACAAAAAGCGCGAACGGCGACTGAGCAGAGTCGCCGTTCGACAAAAATCCCTTCGTTGTGGGAGAGGCCTAGGATAAAGTCCCAAACTTTTTCTAGATCTAACCTAAACCCTTCCCACAGTCAAGTGTTGGGGGGTGCCTTCTGCAAGGGAGGGGTGGTATGGTTTTGCCTGAAAAGGCCATTACGAAGCCTGCAGGAGGATTCCGATTTGTCTCTGTCGTACAGATCTGTATAGTCTGGTGGGCTTACCACGAAGGTCTCATCCAGCTTAAAGACGTAAGGGTCTGGTTTGCTGCTCACGAGCTTTTGGCTCGGCGCTGTCAGCTCAAGTGCGGACAGAAGGCTGTCTACACGTATGAGGAGCTACAGCAGTTAGTCGGTAGGGAAGGGGGTGTCTCAGCTTCTCTTCAGCGACTGCAGGCCCAGGGGCTGTTGTCTTGGGAACCTGGAGCTATCAGTTTTCCTGGCCACGCCCCTTGCGGACAGGATTGGTCGGGCCTGGAAGCCATGCTCGCTCAGATCCCTAACCGCCATCGGCGGGTGCCCGTCCCTCGACGCCTCTTGCGCTTCATCGCCGGCGGTTGTGGACGCGTTACCATTGCCACTATCTTGGGCCACCTCTTACGCTGTCTTTACTACCGTCAAGGTCAGTGTAAAGCAGACGGATTCTGCAAAGCGTCGTGGATCGCCGAGGTGTTCGGCGTCAGCTTGCGCAACGTCAAAGCTGCCCGTCAGTACCTGGAACGTATTGGCCTGTTGCAGCGCACGGAAGTCCCCCAGTGGCTGCGTAACCGCTATGGACAAAAGATGGCGATCAATCTGCAGTGGGCGCCACCATCACCTGCAGTTCCTGCCCAGTGTGCTCCGGTTGAATCGCCACCTCCCCCCGGGCTTTCAGCACTCCAATTAGCACCGCCTGATTCACACATAGAACTCCCTTCGGGAGCGAAACACCAAGAACCCGCCGTTGGCGGACCCACTGGGATTTTGAATACTCTCTTCCAACAGGTGCGGGAAGCAATCCGCGCAGGCGCTGCTCCTCTCATAGAGCCAGAGCCCGTCGTCAGATGTCGCATTGCCGCTCCCCTGCAGCAGGAGCAACCTATAGCACCTAAGAAAGGATCCACCCCCTTACCACCTCCCACCCTGTGCCACATCCTTCTTCAAGACCTGAAAGACACTAGCCGGCTTTTAGCCCTCTATGCCCAAGCCATCCAAGCTGAACTCATTGGCAGCTCTGAGGCTGAGCGGTTAGCGTTCGTCGGTTTAGTGCAGCATGTTCTGGCCTACCGCCCAGAGAACGCCGGCGGGTTATTTCGTCAACTGTTGACGCGTCGGTGTTTTCACTTCGTCACGCAAGAAGACGAAAATGCTGCCCAGCAGCGGCTCAAGCAGCACCTGTACGCAGTGAGGGGGAATCCCATTTTGCAAACCCAGGACCTGAGAGAGTGGTCCGGTATCCAGAGGATGGCAGCGTGACCGTCAAAAGGGAGAAAAAACGCTGTTCTCTTGGGAACAGATAGAGGTGTTGCTCGGCGACGCCATGATCAGGGATAGGAGGAAACGGGGTGTGTGAAGACATGCAAGAGACTTTCCTCTCTGGTGCGATGAGCCCTTGCGCTACGAGAGCGGACCCATCGTGCCGCAAGAATTGATTTTGGCTGTACGACGACAGGAGGAAAAGTCACAAGCTGATGGTTCACAGCTTGTTGATTGCATACTCGTAGAAGCCCATAGATGTCAGCAGGTTCCGTACACAGAGGAGGCCACCATGTCGGACACCGTGAAGCGGGTGTAGTACTTCTATACCGAGGTCCCGGACAAGCCAGGGGAGGGGCTAAGCTCCCCAACACGCTCAAAGAAGCGGGGGTGAACTTACTGGCCTACTCGGGATTTCCCAAAGGGCGACGGGTCTAGATTGATTTTATTCCGGCCGATGTGGCGGCTTTTCAGGCGGCCGCCCGAAAAGCGAAACTCACACTGGTGGGCTCAAAGACCGGATTCCTGATCCAAGGAGAGGACCGCCTGGGTGCGGGCGCCGAGCTCATCGCCAAGCTGGCCGAGGCCAAGATCAATGTGACGGCCTGCGATGCAGTAGCGGCAGGAGAAGGGCGGAAAGGAGATACAGCCCGCTCCTCGATAATTGTCAAGATACAAGCCAATTTCGACAAGACGATCTGCGCATGCTTCGCGATAGCTGCGCTCAACTATACGATCCAGACTCCCAATGGTCAGCACAGGCAGCGCCGCTGCGATGGCGGATGTTATTGAAGTTCGTATAAAGAATGGAACGGTTCAACTCCAGAAAAATTGCGCAAAAACGGGCTTTCCGAGCCTTCAGAGCGTTCTTTTCTTTTTACGAAACTCAATAGCAAGCTTGGTGTTCCCGCGATCCCACGATGACTCCTGACTTGGTGGCCTCTCTCGGCAGGTTCTCATAACATTGCAGGTGAGGCGATGGTCCCGGGGCGTCAGGACGACTTCCCGTGAAACTACCATCCTGGTTTCAGGAACGCCAGCCTCAAGGGCTTTGCCGCGTGCAGGAGGAGGGGAAGAGGGCAGGGGGCGCGGGAACGCTGAGGGGCTTTCGGAACTGTGAATTGAAGTCACCGCCTAAATCAGACCACACAAGATTGGCACACCAGCAATGTCACCCTGAACGAAGTGAAGGGTCTCGTAGTGAGATTCTTCGCGGAGTTTATCCTGAGCGCAGCCGAAGGGCTCAGAATGACAATGCTGAGCGGTCGCGTCGTAAAGTGTACCAATGTCATATGGTTCGATTTAGGTGTTCCCATTTGAAGGCAGGAGCACAACTGACACTACGTCCATGGCCAAAGGCAAAGGAGCGCTGGCAACGAGCGATGCTGACAGTGCAAGAACGGTTCTGTTCGACACCGACCTCGGGGCGGTGCGAAATAAGCGGGACAGTAGTGGAGTTTGGCCACTTCTCCTGGCGCTTTTCCAATTTTGGCAATTCCGCACTGCTGTCGTGGAAAGTACTAAGAGCCTATCCGGATAACCTGATTTCGTCTTGAAAATAAAGCACTTTCGTAGTTATTCGGATAGGCACTAAGGCTCCCGCGAGGCGATACTTACCGGCTCGCTCTGGCTCGTCCGTGGTACCGTATTCCTGTCATTCCATCACTACTGCCCATTCGATTGTGTGCTAGCGCAGGCGGCAGGAAGCAGAAAAATTGGTATAATTCCATTATTGCTGCAGGAGGAGACTTGCGTGGCTAAAGTAGCACCGCTCGTCTTAATTGTGCTGAGTGCCGCGAAAGCCCACGCCGAACTCATTACAGAGAACGACACACATATGACGCGCTGGCGAGAGATGCTGAGACGATCCGAGAGGAGAAGATGGTGCGCGTAATGCGCTCCATCCGCGACTCCGCGACACTGCCCGATTCCAGCACGCTCCGCGGCAGAAAACCGCAGCAGACGGGCGCAAACACGATCGCGTCAAACAGGGGGGCAAAGTCCTCGTCAAATGGACAATTGATGAAAACCGATATGGTAGGATCCGTTTTCAGGGTCCCTCGGCCAAAATGCTCTCGCACTCCCTGGGCCACGGCTCGTCACCGGTCAGACGCGCGTGTCCAAATGGCACGCGAGCTGGGGCTCAATCCCAAGAAGTTTGGGAGTCTTGCTAGCCAGCGACAGGAACTGTGGAAGGTGCCGTTAGCCGAGTTTATCGCGGAGCTGTATGTGAAGCGTTTCGGCAAGACTCGACCGGGGGGATTCTCGTGAGGGACCGAAGGAGAGAAGCCGGATCACGACGAGAAGGAGGATAGGGCATGGCCTTTTACACCGAACCCACCCACTACGAAAAGACTGCGCTCTCGGATTTGCAAAGGGCATGGGAAAACTTGCGTGCGGTTGTGGTTGAGGCGCGGCCGTTTCCGGACTGGGAGCGACTGGTGTTTCATATTGATGAGGGCATGAGTTGGGAGAGCGTCCGGACTCTGGAGCAGATGCGCAAGGTGCTGCTGTTGATTCACAACCTCGCGGCGCAGTCCGACGTGCCGGCTGAAGTGCGGGAGTGCATAGCCATGGTGAGGGAGAACTTAGAGCAAGTGTTTGAGGCGATTGCCAGCGGGGAGGTAGTCTAACCCCCGTGCGTTTGAGTACGGGTCCAGACCAGAGGAGTAGGAAAAGCCTGGCGCGAGGAGGCGGGCGTGGCCACGTCGAGCGACGCACACGGCACGTCCGTCATCAAAGAGCAGCGCTGAGAGAACCCGTGCGGCGGTTCGCCTGTGGAAAGTGCACGCAGCCTCTGCGACACGGCTCACTGGCACGTTGATCCAGAGGCGCCAGCGGCGGACGAGTCGTCCGCGACCACGAACGTCCAGATCCAATTTTACATAGATCCAGACCTGCCGTGGGATGGTTTTTGGCCTCGGTGCGTAAGGCGTCTGCTTCCGGCCAGAGCAGCTCGGCCAGATACCCCAGCCGCATCCTCCTGACTTCGTTGGCGGCGGCATAAGCGAACACATCGAGTGACGCTACTGCACTGCCTCATGCTCTGTTGGGCCGAGTTCTGACACAACCGCCCCGAGCACCTCCGTGAGTTATTCTTCCGTCCAGGTCTGCATGTCACCGAGCGCCTCGGCGAATTCTTCCATGAACTCCTTAACGACCGTGCGGCTCGATTTCACGCTGTCCACCAGTCCTACCCCCTGGCCGACGAAATAGGTGACCAGTTCGCGCGCTTTCGTGTTGCCATTCTCGGCCGCCCGTTGCGCCGCGCGCAGAGCGGGTTCGCTAATGAGGCTTTGGAAAGGCATGGATAACGCGCTGGGGCTGTCCGGCCGTTCCCAGGCGTCTGTCCAGGCCGAGCGCAACTGACGCGAATATTTTCCGGTTCTGCACTTGGAGCGGACTGTATCCCGCGACCTGGCCTCAATCATCTTTTCGCGGAAGATTGCCGAGGTTTCCGATTCCGTGGTGGCCAGCCAGACCGAGCCCGTCCACACGCCCGCCGCGCCCATCGCCATGCAGGCCGCCATCTGGCGGCCGGTCATGATGCCGCCGGCGGCCAGCACGGGAACGTTGCGGATCGGCTTGATGGCGCGCAGTACCTCGGGGACCAACACGAGGGTGGACACCTCGCCGCAATGGCCGCCGGCCTCCCAACCTTCTGCTACGATGATGTCGACTCCAGCCTGGACCTGACGGATCGCGTGCTCCTTTGCTCCAACCAGCGCCGCGACCGGAACGCCATGCTGGCGGCCTAAATCGAGCATTGATGGCGGCGGCACACCGAGTGCGTTGGCGATCAGTTTAATCGGATGACGAAACGAAGCCTCTAAGAGCTTCAGTGCGACTTCTTCTTGCAGAGAGAAGCCAGCGCCAGGACGATGCGTGCCTCCAGGCTCGCCCGCTTGGGGAACTTCGACTCCGTGCCTCGCCAGCAGGTCGCGCACAAAATCCTTGTGCGTCTGCGGGACGCGCTCGGCGAGCGAGCGCGTGGTCACATCTTTTTCGTTCTTAATGGAAAGATTTTCGGGAATGAGCACATCAATCCCGTAAGGCTTGCCATCGATATGATCGTCGATCCACTTCAATTCAAGCTCAAGCTGATCCGGCGTAAACGCCGTCGCACCAAGGATGCCAAAGCCGCCGGCCCGACTGACGGCTGCGACGACATCACGACAGTGGCTGAACGCCACCAGCGGGAAGTCGATACCGAGCATCATACAAAGGGGTGTTTTCATTGACCGCTCCTCCGATCGCGTCGTGAGAGTACTTTTAGCACGCGCCCGGCCGTAGAGCCGAGGTCTATCTCGATCGAGCGTTTGCCCTTGTTTAATCCGGCCCAGAAAAGGCTCTGACCGGTGGCCGCCAGTGGCCATCGGTGATAGTCCAGTTCGCCCCCAATTTGGTCGAAGCGGATGACGTCGGCGCCAAGTTGAACGAGCGTCAGGCCGCCCAACGGGGCTGCCGCGAAAGCAGAACCTTCGACTACACGTACACCTGAGAGGAGCCCACTCATGGCATGATCCTATGAAAAGTGAGAGTCAGCACATACGTTTGCGTATATTCGTGAGTGTGAGGGGCACGACCGTTATGCATTGGGACGCGGTGAGCGCCTCAGCCGCAGCGGGCGGCTAGAACAGTTTGTCATTCGTGATCGCGTCGAAGCGCTCTGCGGTGTCGGCGAATTCAGCCAGCATATCGTAGAAAATTTGCCGGACCGTGCGCGACTCGCGAATTTGTCCGATGATCTGTCCGACTGGGTACGTGATCACTTCCTTTGCCTTCGCGTGATTCACGCGCCGCATCACGTGGTACGTGAGCGCGGCTTGCATGGGGAACGCCAAGGGCTGCGGTGCTCCCGGCTGCTCCCACGCCTCGGTCCATCTGCTGCGGAGAATACGGCAGTTCTTGCCGCTCCAGACCTTAGACAGGATCGCGTCGGCCGATTGGGCCGCCAAGAGCTGCTCTTTCAATTCGGGCGAGACTTCACTTTGCTGCGAGGTGAGCCACACCGAACCGCACCACACGCCCTCGGCTCCCAAAGCGAGGGCGGCGGCGACTTGTCGACCACGGCCGATTCCACCAGCGGCTACCACGGGCAGTGGCGCAATCGCATCCACGATCTGAGGTACCAGCACCATGGTAGAGATATAGCCGGTGTGACCGCCCGCTTCGGTGCCCGTCGCCACAACGAAATCCACTCCGGCGTCCCGCTGCTTGATGGCATGCTCGACGTTGCCGATCAGGGCGCACACTTTGGCCCCTAACGCGTGGGCGCGATCGACAACGTCTCGCGGTGGCGGGCCGAGCGCGCTCACCATCAGCTTGATCGGATGTGTGAAAGCGACTTCGAGCAACTCCTGCGCGTGCTCTACCGGCGATTTCGTCGCCTGCCGGGTCTCCATATGGGTGGAAACCTCGGCTTGGTCTGCCGGCAGCGGGGCAACGTTGTAGCGCTGCATCACTGATTCTGCCCAATCATGGACGGCGGCCGGGATTGGCTCTTCACGGCTGGGCTCTGTCGTGCGCGGTTTCGGGATGCCTGGCTCAGTGGCCTTGGTAAATTGGCGAGGGATCAGCACATCAACTCCATAAGGGCGTCCGCCGATGTGGTCATCAATCCAGGAAAGCTCAATTGCCAACTCCTTGGGACTGAAGCGGGTCGCTCCTAAAACACCAAACCCACCGGCTTTCGAAACCTCCACCACCACATCCCTGCAGTGGCTGAAGGCGAAGATCGGTGCGTCAATGTTAAACATCTGCGAAATTCTGGTGCGCATCAGTCGCTCCTCGCAATAAACGTTTGTCACCTGGTTGACTGACAAAAGTCGGAGGGGGGGTTTCCAAGCTTGGCACGCTGTGCCCTCACTTGACTTGAGCGTTACATCAAGACAGGTGAATGATGGACAATACTCCTCGTCTCTCATAGTGGACTGGTGGAGTTATTGGGTCAACCTGGGCAGTGGCGTGAGGTGCGTCACCCATACTCTGGCCTGGAGGGTGGTGGGTCTTATCCACAGCGAACAGTAGTAACAACGGCCACAATACGGGATCGCCGAGAGCACGACATAGTCTCCCGGCTTCACCACAGTGACGCCAGGTCCCACCTCTTCGACGACGCCCGCGCCCTCATGCCCGAGCACTATCGGCAGAGGAAGGGGCAAGACCCCCCTAGATCACCGAATAATCACTATGGCACACGCCACTGGCGACGACTTTAACCAATACCTCTCCCGTTTTCGGCGTATCGAGCTCGACGTCCTCGACTTTCAAGAGCGTCTTCCGTTCATAGAGTACCGCCGCTTTCATGGGGTCCCTTCCTGTTCCTACTTGTACCGCAGCAACAGTTCCTTACCGAACGTTTCGATCTGCCGCTTGACTTCATCCTTGGGCAGGAACCCCTGGTCTCCCTGCCACACGAACCATTCCGGGTGGACATTCTCCACCATCGCGTCCATGCGGCGCCGGACATCAGCCACGCTGCCGACATACGCAAAGTCGGCGCGCTCCATCCGGGCAATGTTGCATTCGTCCGCCGGCAGCAGCACTTTGCCGCTCGGATACTTGGCTTCATCTTCCGGCTCGCGCCACGCCTCGAAGAAGCCAAAATGGTAGAAGAATTTGCGGAACGCGACCCCGCAGATGCCCTCTTCCGCCAGTTGGCGCGCCTGTTCCTTATTCTCGGCGAAATACAGCGCCCGCAGCACCCCGACGTTCTCGCCTAACTGCAGCGTGCGGCCGGCCCCTCGGGCCTCTTCCCGGTACGCTTCGACCAGCTTGCGCAGGAGTGGCGGCTGCGAGATCAGAATCGTGGGGGTGATGCCCTCGCGGGCGCACCAGCGCACGGTCTCCTCACTGATGGAGAAGGCCTGGAACAGCGGCGGATGCGGGCGCTGGTAGGGCTTGGGGACGACATTGATCTTCTGAATTCGTCCCTGTTCGTCCACTTCGCCGGGGAACCCGAACTCCCGCGTCCACTCATGCGCCAGCCACGGCGTGCCCTCTTGTGGATACGGATACTCGTAGTACTTGCCTTGGAAGCGAAACGGTTCATCTCCCCACGCCAGCTTCAGGAAACGAAACACCTCCTCAAACGCCTCGCGGTTGACGCGGTCGGTCTCACTCTTATCGCTGACGGTAGCGCCGACATGGATCAGCTGGGCCATTTGGTTAAGCCAACGGGTCTGATAGCCGCGCGCAAAACCGACAAAGGTGCGCCCTTTGGTCAATTGATCGAGCCAGGCAATTTCCAGGGCGAGCCGCAGGGGGTTCCATCCAGGCAGGACATAGCCAATCGGGCCGACTTTGATCCGTTTGGTGTTGTGAATCACGTGCTGAGTGAGGACGGGCAGGCTGCCAATTTCGAGCCCTTCACTGTGTAAGTGATGCTCAGGGAAACAGACGGCGTCAAAACCGACGTCCTCGGCAAATTGGCTGAGCTCTACTACCTCCTCAATCATGCGCTGCCAACGGTCAGGGTGCATGGCGATGGGGCGTAACGCCCGACGTTCTTCCATCGTCGCCGGAATAGTGGGCAGAAAGAAATACATGAATTTCATAGAGGCTCCTGTGTCCTGGTCTCAGCGCAGATGCACCCGTTCGATTTAACCGGCGCGAAGCACCTGCTAGTTTATGCCGCGCGCCGCGCCTCGTCCTTCGCGGTGGGACCCTCGACTTTGTAGAGCTTCTGTCCATTCTCCCACAGGATCTTGCGCCGCACGGACTCTTCACAGTCGGAGAGACCGCCCTTGATCCGCGCGTGCACTTCCTCGCCGTACAGCGAGGTGGGATGGGGAAAGTCAGTCTCAAAGAGGATGTTGTCCACGCCTACCTTGTCGATCAGGCGGCGCGGCGCGGTCTGCTCGAACCAGTAGCAGGCATAGACATTGCGCGCGAAGTACTCCGACGGCAGCCGGTCGAATTCCGGGTGCTCTTCCGCCACGCTATTGCCGTGGAACTGGTAATCGAGCGCTTCGAGCACGAACGGAATCCAGCCGATGCCACTCTCCACCGAAACGAACTTAATCTTGGGATAGCGCGCCAACACCCCGGACATGAGCAAGTCGATCAGCTGGGTGCCGTTACGCAGGAAGATATCGACCGACAGCTCGGTAAACGCCGCCATCTTCCCGTAGGCCGCCATCTTGCTTTGCA
>CAZAYE010000039.1:2977-11390 GCA_964489255.1 uncultured Enterobacteriaceae bacterium | reverse complement strand
CGCTGGGAGCGAGCGAAGATGGGAGAAGGTCAAGTCGTGCTGCTGAGCGGGGAGGCCGGCATAGGCAAATCGCGCTTGACGCAGGTCCTGAAAGAGCGAATCGCAGGAGAGCCCCACACGCGTGTCGAATGCCGCTGTTCGCCCTTTTATCAAAACAGTGCCCTCTATCCGTTGATTGAACATTTACAACGGCTATTGCAGTTTCGCCGGGATGATCCTCCTGAGGAGAAACTGCGTAAGCTGGAAGTAGGGGCACGGCATGCCGTGCCCCTACAGCAGGAGACTGTTCCTCTGCTTGCGTCTCTCCTCTCGATACCCTTATCGGGACGCTATCCTCCTCTCACTCTGACGCCACAGAAGCAGAAACAGAAAACGCTGGAAACACTGATCACCTGGTTGCTCAAAGAAGCAGAGCGGCAGCCAGTCCGGCTCGACATAGAAGACCTGCACTGGGCAGATCCGTCGACACTGGAATTTCTCACGCTTCTCATCGATCAAGTGCCCACGGTGCGGCTTCTCACCGTGCTGACCTTTCGTCCGGAGTTTCATCCGCCGTGGGGTATGCGCTCGCACATTGCCCAGGTCTCGCTGAACCGTCTTGCGCGGAGACAAATCGAAGCGATGGTGGAAAAAGTGGCGGGAGGGAGAGCATTACCGCCCGAGATTGTCCGGCAGGTGGCGGCTAAAACTGATGGGGTCCCCTTGTTTGTTGAAGAATTAACGAAGATGGTGCTGGAGTCCGGCCTTCATGTAGGGGCGCAGCATGCTGCGCCCCTACCGCTCGGGATTCCTACTACTCTGCATGATGCGCTGATGTCCCGGTTGGACCGATTAGGAACGACCAAAGAAGTCGCGCAGTTAGGGGCAACGCTCGGACGAGAGTTTTCCTATGAATTGCTTCGAGCTGTGTCGCTACTCGACGAAGACACCTTGAGGAAGAGCCTCGCACAGTTAGTAGACGTAGAATTGGTGTATCAGCGGGGGCTGCCACCGCAGGCGAGATACATCTTCAAGCACGCTCTCATTCAGGACGCCGCGTATCAGTCGTTGCTCAAGAGCAGACGGCAGCAGCTTCACCAACGAATCGCGCAGGTTTTAGAGGAACAATTTGCAGAAACGAAAGAGACTCAGCCTGAGTTGTTAGCTCATCACTACACCGAGGCCGGACTAACTGAACAGGCTATTCCTTACTGGCAGGGAGCAGGACAGCGGGCTATCGAGCGTTCGGCTAATAGCGAAGCGATCAGCCATCTCACCAGAGGGCTTGAGTTGCTCAAAACCCTACCAGACACTCCTGAGCGCACCCAGCAAGAACTCATGCTGCAGATCGCTCTGGGGGTGCCGCTGCAGGCCACCCAGGGCTATGCGGTCCCTGAGGTAGAAAGGGTTTACACCCGGGCGCTGGAGTTGTGCCAACAGGTGGGAGAGACTCCTCAGCTTTTCCCGGTGCTGTCAGGACTGTGGCTGTTTAATTTAGCGCGGGCAGAGTTACAGACAGCACATAAGCTCGCAGAGCAACTCCTTAGATTGGCCCAGAGCGTACAAGACCCAGCATTCCTGGTAGAGGCCCACCGGGCGTTGGGGGTTACCTTATGGCACTTAGGAGAGTTGGCCTCTGCCCAAAAGCACCTTGAGCACAGCATTGCCCTTTACGGCCCCCAGCAGCATCGCTCCCTGGCTTTCCTCTATGTGATTGACCCCCGGATGTTTTGCCGATCCTTTGTAGCTTTGACCTTATGGTTGCGTGGCTATCCGGACCAGGCCTTAAAGAAAATCCGTGAGTCTCTCACTTCGGCTCGGGAGTTGTCTCATCCCTATAGCCAGGGTTATGCCCTGGACGGCGCTGCCTGGATTCATCGGTTTCGCCGTGAGCAGCAAGCTACTCAAGAGCAGGCAGAGGCACTGGAGGCACTCTCCAACGAGCAGGGATTCGCCCTCCTCTTGGCGGAGGGAACTATGTTCCGGGGCTGGGCGCTGATCGAACAGGGACAGAGAGAGGAAGGAATCGAACAGATACGCCAAGGTTTAGCCGCCCTGCATGCGGGGGGATTAGAAGTGGTACGGCCGTATTTTCTTGCCCTGTTAGCTGAGTCGTGTGGGAAAGTAGGGCAGCTAAAGGAAGGACTGAAATTGCTGGATGAGGCACTAACGGCAGCACACAAAAATGCGGGGTGTTTTTACGAGGCGGAGCTGTATCGGCTGAAAGGGCAGCTTACGCTGCAGTCCAAGACAAGTCTCGGACAGGTCTCGGGCAAGTCTCAAACAAGTCGAGACAAGTCAGAAGACACCAGCACCCAGCACCCAACACCTAGCACCCAAGCGGAGGCGGAGGCCGAAGCGTGTTTTCTCAAAGCCATTAACATTGCCCGGCGGCAACAGGCCAAGTCGCTAGAGCTACGGGCGACAACGAGCCTTGCACGTCTGTGGCAGCAACAGGGCAAAAAAGCAGACGCCCGGCAGATGTTGGCAGAGGTCTATGAATGGTTTACCGAAGGGTTTGATACGGCGGACTTGAAAGAGGCGAAGGCCTTGCTAGAGGAGCTAAAGGAATAGGAGAACACCGATGACGGCTCTACAGAAAAAAATCGAGGCTATGGAAAAAATCGGTGCTGGGCCCCTGGCCGACCAAGCTCTACGGAAGTTAATCCGTCTACATTTGCAGAAGTATGAGAAACAGCTGGAAGAGGTGCTAAAGGCGCTAGAGCCTTTCGAAAAACAGTACCACATGAATTCCGAGGAACGCCACCGGCGCTTTATGGCGGGGGAATTAGGAGATGCTGCCGACATCATGGAGTGGATGGGGCTCTATGATAACGTGCTCCTCTACCGAGAGCGGATCGCAACCCTCAGAACAGCGGCTGAGGCATGATCGAAGAACACCCTCCACAGGTAGAGGCGCAGGAGAGTGGTGGATGATGAAATTTCTCGATCACGACGCGCTCGAAGAAATCGCCCTCGGCGCGACCGTGCTCGGCACTGGTGGCGGAGGCGACCCCACTCTGGGGAAATTAATGGCCCAGCAGGCGGTGGCACGGCATGGCCCTATCCAGCTGTTATCCCTGGACGAAGTGCCGGACGACGGATGGATCATCCCCACGGCGATGATGGGAGCACCTACGGTCCTCGTGGAGAAAATTCCTAGCGGGACAGAAGTGTTGGACGCTTTTAAGATGCTCGAACGTCGATTGCAGCGCCGCGCTGTGGCAACGGTGTCGGCTGAAGCTGGAGGTGTCAACTCAATGATTCCCATGGTGGTTGCGGCCAGCTTGGGCGTCCCCTTGGTCGATGCTGATGGCATGGGGCGTGCCTTTCCAGAAATCCAAATGGTCATTCCCACGTTGCATGGCGTATCAGCAACCCCCATGGCGATAGCCGATGAAAAAGGCAACCAGGTGTTGCTGGAGACACCGGACAATTTCTGGACAGAGCGCTTGGCACGCACGGTGACGATTCAAATGGGCTGCTCGGCGTGTATCGCCCTCTATGCCATGCAGGGGGCGGTTGCTAAGAAGGCGATGGTGCCGAGCACCATTTCGTTGGCGCGTGAGATTGGCCATACCTTAAGGACTTGTCGCGAACAGAAACGCGATCCGATCGAAGCATTAACGCCGCTCTTGCATGGCCGTCGTCTGTGTGAGGGCAAGATTACCGACGTACGGCGACGCACAGAGCGCGGTTTCGCTCGGGGAGAAATGGACCTCGTTGGCACCGGACGGGATGCCGGCGCGCAGTGCAGGATTTCCTTTCAGAACGAAAACCTCGTCTTCTGGCGGGATGGCCAGCCCGAAGTCACTGTGCCTGACCTCATCACTGTAGTCGATGAGCAGACCGGGTTACCTATTACCACTGAAGCCCTGAAGTATGGCTTACGCGTGGTGGTGTTAGGCATTCCCTGCCATCCCCAGTGGCGTACACCTGAAGGTCTAGCTCTAGCCGGTCCCCGCTATTTTGGTTACGAGGTTGAGTATGTGCCGCTCTCACAGTGATATGAGGAGAGCTTTCAGATCTGTACTAGGCACTCGGGTTCCTTCCCCCCTTGTGGGGGAAGGTCAGGATGGGGGATGTTCCAGCTCTAGCACTGCCGACGGCCCCCTCACCCTGTCCCTCTCCCGCAAGGGGAGAGGGAACCCATTGCCGCAAGGTAAGTAAAATGCCCTAAGTTGGGACTAGTGGCATCATGACACCAGAAGAAACTCACAGCAAGCATACAACTGGCTTCCGTCTCGGCATCGACGTGGGCGGCACCAATACTGATGCTGTAATTTTAGATGCGTCGGATCAGGTCGTTGCCAAGACCAAGGCGCCGACAACGCCCGATGTGACTTCTGGCATCGTCAACGCCCTGCAAGCGGTGTTGGCGGCATCTGGACTTCCGTCCGCTGCTATTCGCTACGCCATGCTAGGCACGACCCACTGCACCAACGCTATTGTCACCCGGCAGGGACTCAGTTCTGTGGGCGTGATCCGTTTAGGTGCTCCTGCCACCTTGGCTGTGGAACCTCTCCTCACCTGGCCTTCAGACTTGCGACGGATGGTCTGTTCGCAAGCATTCATTGTGCGAGGTGGACATGAATTCAACGGTGAGCCGCTGGCTACCCTCGACCTGCAGGAAATCCGCAAAGTAGTGCAGCAGATGAAGGGCCAGGTGCATGCCGTGGCCGTCACGGGAGTGTTCTCGCCGGTGAATCCAGAGCACGAGTTGCGTGTACAAGATCTTTTGCGTGAAGAATTAGGCGAGGAGATGCCTATCAGCTTATCCAGCGAGATCGGTAGCGTGAGCCTGCTGGAGCGGGAGAACGCAACTGTGCTAAACGCGGCGCTGATCGCTGTCGCGCGAACCGCGATCGAAGGCTTCGAGCGGGCGATTCGTCAACTGCAGATTCCCGCAACTCTGTTTCTGGGACAGAACGATGGCAGCTTGATGTCGGTGGACTATGCACTGCGTTATCCTATTTTCACTATCGCTTCGGGACCGGCGAATAGCATCCGCGGTGCGGCGTACTTGAGCCGGTTGCATGAAGCAATCGTGATCGACATCGGTGGCACCACCACCGATATCGGCATTTTGCAGAAAGGCTTCCCGCGCGAGTCGGCTCTGGCGGTGGAGATTGGTGGGGTGTGCACCAACTTCCGCATGCCGGATTTGGTATCCATCGGTTTAGGCGGTGGCAGCCGCGTGTATCAGGAAGGCGAGGTCCGCGTGGGGCCGGACAGCGTAGGGTATCGATTGACCGAAGAGGCGAGAGTATTTGGTGGCCAGCAACTGACAGCGACAGACCTGGCCGTGGCCGCGGGCCGCGCGCAGTTGGGCGATCCTCGCCAAGTTCGGTCTCTGCCGGTGAGCATGGTCGAAGCGGGATTGGCCTCTATCAGCCGCTCCCTAGAAGACAACATTGATCGGATGAAGCTCTCGGCTGAGCCCGTGCCGGTAGTAGCGGTCGGTGGCGGCAGTATTCTGTTTCCCGAGCAGTTGCGCGGAGTATCGGGAATCATCCGTCCTCCTCATTATGAAGTCGCCAATGCGATCGGCGTGGCCATTGCTCAAGTCAGCGGCACGATCGACCGTGTGTTTGCTTTGGATGCCATGAGTCGCACTCAGGCGTTGGACGAAGCCGCGCGTCTGGCTCGTGAACGGGCCTGTGCCGCCGGGGCCGATCTGGCAAGCGTGGAGATTCTCGACCTGGAGGAAATTCCCCTTGCTTACCTGCCTGGGAATGCGGTGCGTATCAAAGCCAAGGCCGCGGGAACTCTCAGGTTCTAAGGAGTACTCGTACCAAATTGTAATTCCTGCGATAACGTTGTCATTCTGAACGGCGCCCTTCGGTAAACTCAGGATCAACTCGGCGGAGTGAAGAATCTCTTCGCTTTTCCTCGGAGGTTGCGAGATTCTTCGCTTTGCTCAGAATGACAAAAGAGGAGAAACACTGTGATGGAGACAACCTCAGTCTTCACCCCCGATCAACTCGTCGTACGAGCAAACTTTGCCGATCCGTACCCCCTCTACCGGGCCCTGCGCGACCCGTCCCCTGTGCATTATGTCAGCATACCGGCTGGTGGGCCGTCTGGACTTGCTACGCCCGTCCGGGCGTGGGGGCTCCTGAGGTACGACGATGTGTATAATGCCCTGCGCGACCATGAGACCTTTTCCTCAGAAAATCCCCTGGCTGGTCAATTCGGACCGAGGATTGTGCTCATCCAAGATGACCCACCCCGGCATACCCGCTTTCGTCGGCTAGTGAACAAAGCGTTCACCCTCAAGCGTGTCGAGGCGCTCGAACCGTGGATCGCTAGCGTTGCCAATGCGTTGCTCGATGAGATCGGAGAAGAAACAACCGACATTGTCGAATCCTATACCATTCCGCTACCAGTGAAAGTCATCGCGCGCCTACTCGGTATTCCTGGAGAGGACTATGCAACCTTCAAGCGCTGGTCCGATGCCTTCCTTTCTACCGTTTCAGCAGAAAGAGACGAGCGACTGCAAAACATTCAAGAGATGGTCGTGTACTTTGGTCAGATGGCAGCCACACGACGATCCCATGGTGCCGAAGACCTCATCACCGCCCTGGTGGAAGCCGAGATCGAGGGTGAGTCGCTGCAGGACTGGGAGATTCTCGGTTTTTGTATTCTTCTCCTCATCGCTGGCAACGAAACGACGACCAATCTCATGGGAAACATGTTCAACGTTTTGGTGGATCGCCCGGAACTCTGGCAACAGCTACGCGCGGATCGCAGCCTCGTCGAAACCGTGATCGAAGAGACCCTGCGCTACGAGAGCCCAGTCCAGCGGCTGTTCCGCACGGCAACTCGGGATGTGAAAGTCTCGGGAGTAAAGATCGCTAAGGGCGACAGAATCACAGTCTTCTACGGGGCGGCCAACCGCGATCCAAGGGCGTTCCCGGACCCTGATGAATTTCGGCTGGATCGCGACCTGCGTAACCATGTTGGCTTTGGCATGGGTATCCACTACTGTCTCGGCGCGCCGCTCGCTCGGGCCGAAGCTAAAATCACGCTGAATGCCTTCCTTGACCGCTTCCCAGTCATCACGCGTGGCGAGGCGCCTGCTGTACGGCAAACGGCGAGTCCTATTGTCTTTGGCTTCAGCCAACTCCCGCTAGTCCTCAGAGCAGTCTAGCGTCTAGCATCCGGGGATCGGAGTTGACCATGTCTACAATACAACGCTTTGAAGACATAGAAGCATGGCAACGGAATTTTTATGCGCATCGCTGTTGACGTTGGCGGAACATTCACTGATGTGATCGTTCTCGACGAGAAGACGAACACCTTGAGGCTGGAGAAGGTCGAAACTACCCCTCAAGATCCCGCGAGAGGCGTCCTGCAAAGTTTCCAGAAAGCGAACGCCAAGTTAAGTGACATCGACTACTTCGTGCATGGCACCACGCTCGGCCTCAATGCTCTGCTGACTCGCACCGGCGCACGGGTTGCTATTATCACTACCAAGGGATTCCGTGACATCTATGAACTCGGGCGCACGGCGCGCGACCCGATGTACGATTTCAAATACCGCAAGCCCAAAACTTTGGTGCCACGTTCCTTGGCCTTCGAGGTCACAGAGCGCTGTGATTTTCAAGGAAATGTGCTGACGCCGTTCAACCGGGCGGAAGCTGCTGCCGTCGCGCGGCAGATGCGTGCCTACGGCGTTGAAGCCGTGGCGGTGTGTTTTCTCCACAGCTACGCCAACCCTGCTCATGAGCTGGCCATGGAAGAAATTTTGCGCCAGGAATGCCCTGAGCTCCTCGTCACTCTCTCTCACCGGCTTAGTCGCGAGTACCGTGAGTACGAACGCACCAGCACAGCCGTGCTAGACGCCTATATTAAGCCGCTCATCAGAAGCTATCTCGAAAAGCTCGCTAGCGCCTTACGCGCCGGAGGATTTCGCGGTCACTTCCTTTTGACCCGCTCAGGCGGTGGTGCCATGACCGTCACCTCAGCTTCAGAACAACCCGTGCATTCCGTGCTCTCTGGTCCTGCGGGTGGTGTCATCGGCGCGCGTTTCTTGAGTCAGCTCATCGGCCATACCAACCTCATCACCCTCGATATGGGCGGGACTAGTCTTGATACGTCACTAGTTGTTGATAGACAGATCACCAACGCACATGAGGCGGCCTTTGAAGGTTTGCCGATCTCTATTCCGACGATCGACATCAAGACTATTGGCGCGGGCGGGGGAAGCATCGGCTGGATCGATGATGGCGGTCATCTTCAGGTAGGGCCACAGAGCGCCGGCGCCGTACCTGGACCGGCCTGCTATGGCAAAGGCGGCCAGCACCCTACGTTCACCGACGCTGCTCTCGTCGCTGGTTATCTTGATCCGCGGAACTTCTTAGGCGGTGAGATCAAATTAGACCCGGTGTTGGCCCGCCAGGCTATTCAGCAGCAACTGGCTGACCGGCTC
>CAZAYE010000039.1:779-2967 GCA_964489255.1 uncultured Enterobacteriaceae bacterium | reverse complement strand
CATTCTGCGCATTAGCGAAGCAAAAATTACTGGCGCCATTCGCGAGATCTCGGTTGAGCGTGGCTTTCATCCCCAAGACTTCGCCCTCCTTACCTTTGGCGGAGGTGGTGGGTTTGTTGCCACGGGGGTTGCTCGCGAACTCGGCGCTCTCCGAGTCATCGTGCCGCCTGGCCCGGCCAACTTCTCTGCTTTGGGCATGTTGATGGTAGATGTGGTGCATGACTTTGCCCAGACCTACGTGACTGAGCTGGATAAGGCGGATGCGGCCATCATTAGCAGTATTTACACGAGCCTGGAGCAGCAAGGTCAAGACGCACTGAGACGAGACGGGTTTCAAACAAAAGACCGAGCGTTCACCCGCTCGGCGGAGTTGCGCTATCAGGGACAGGAACATACCGTCAAGGTTCCCGTTCTGGGGCGAGATTTCACTGCCAAAGACCTCACGTGCGTCGCTGCTGATTTCAATGTGGCGCACCTGACGCAGTATGGCCATCGCATGGATGACCCAGTCGAGATTGTGACTTTGCGCGTCAGTGCGGTCGGGTTGCTCCCTCGCCCGTCCTTGCCCCCGAGTGTAAAAGGAAGTGGCAATGCACGTGACGCGAGGAAAGGGAGCCGTCCCGTGTATCAACCGGCGCTCGATCGCGCGGTAGACTATGCGGTCTACGATCGTGGCCGTCTATTGTATGGAGATCGGGCGGACGGACCAGCGATCATCGAAGAACCAAGTTCCACTACTATCGTGCAGGCTGGGGATGTCTTGACGGTTGGGCAGTATGGAGAATTGGTGATTGAGGTAGGAAAATAGAGGGCAGGAAACGGAGAAACGGGGAATCGGAGAATCAAAAACCTTTCCCCGTTTCTGTTTGCTCAAAGCTAACTGCTTCCGTAGGAGGACACCCCATGGGTACGATAGACTCCATCACCGTCGAAGTCATTCGTAACTATCTCCTTTCGGCTGCGCGTGAGATGGCGCGCAATCTCATGCGCACGTCGTACAGTACCATCGTGTACGAGATCCGTGACTTTGGCTTAGGCCTCTACGACAGCCAGTGCCGTCTGTTAGCGGAAGCCCCTGGACTCGCGATCTTCACGCGCGCTAACGACTATGCCCTACGAAAAATCGTGGAATTTCTTGGCGAGGAGAATATCCATCCTGGGGATGCGATTCTGCTCAATTACCCGTTCTGGAGTTCGACCCACACGCTCGACGTCACCGCAGCCTCTCCGATCTTTCATAGAGATCGACTGGTTGGCTTTACGGCAGTCAAACAACACTGGTTGGATCTCAAGCAGAAAGATGCCGGCTATTGTTTAGACTCAGTGGACATGCACCAAGAAGGCCTCTTCTTCCCGTGCTCGAAGATCTACAAACAAGGGGTTCTCAATAAAGACATCGAAGACATCATCAAATTCAATTGTCGCATGCCTGAGCGTGTCCTCGGTGACATGAATGCACAGCTCTCCTCTTGCCGCACAGGCGAGCGGCGCGTCAAAGAGCTGGTGGAAAAGTTTGGCCTCGATACCTATGAGCAAGCCGTGGTGGCAATTCTCGATCACGGTGAACGCCTGGCTCGGGCTCGTCTGGCAGCGTTGCCCAAAGGCACCTGGTCGGCTGAAGATTGGGTCGATGACGATGGCATCGACAAAGACACCATGGTCAAGATCAAAGCGACTGTCTCCATCTCAGAGGATGAAATGGTGGTGGATTTCGGCGGTTCTTCACCGGCCACACGGGGACCGATCAATATTCCCTTTGGTTGCACTCTGGGAGTGGCTGGCCTGGTGTTCAAAGCCGTCACCACACCAGAGACTCCGGCTAACGATGGCAATTTCCGCCCGCTGCGGGTCGAAGCACCCCCGGGGACGTTGATGCACGCAGTTCCTCCCGCCGCCACCTTCACTTTATGGCCGGCGTTGCTGGCAACTGAAGTGGTCACCAAAGCCCTCGCGCAAGGCATGCCAGATATCGTTCCTGCCTGCTCAGGGGGCGATGTGTGCTCTATGATGGGGGTAGGCATTAATCCTCGCACCGAAAAAATGTGGATCGAGGCCACCAACGAAGGAGTGGGTTTCGGGGGCCATGCCGGCGGTGATGGCGAGAACGGTATCATGCATGTCACCGAACCGGGCTGCCGCAATAATCCGATCGAAGTGCTGGAGACCAAAGCCCCTTTGCATATTGAGA
>CAZAYE010000039.1:0-769 GCA_964489255.1 uncultured Enterobacteriaceae bacterium | reverse complement strand
GTTTGCGTCAGGACTCTGGTGGTCCAGGTGAACATCGTGGCGGACTCGGGATCACTCGCGTTTACCGCTTTGTCGCTCCCTCATCAGCTGTGACCCTGGTCAAGAAAACCAAGACTCGGCCCTGGGGTGTAGCCGGGGGTCGTGACGGAGAGAACTGTCACGTGATTCTACGACCAGGGACAGAACAGGAGCGGGTCACCGGCATGGTCTATGAGGCCATGGCCGAGGGGGAGGTATTGACCAACTGCTCTGGTGGTGGGGGCGGTTGGGGCGATCCCTTCACGCGAGACCCCGAGAAAGTGCTCGACGATGTGCGCAACGGCTATGTGTCCCTGATGAGTGCGCGGCGGGACTATGGGGTGGTGATTGATGCAGAGACGATGACAGTTGATACTGCGGCGACAGCGGCGTTGAGGCAGGGACGTTTATAGGAGATGCCTGAGAAACAGCGCGTTCGCCCTTCGCCAAGCTCATACCGGTTTGCTTTGGCTATGTGTCGTGTTGAGGAATGCCTGATAGATAAAGGGACATCTTGTAGGGGCGACCCGATGGGTCGCCCTCTGATGGGCGAGGCAGCGCCTCGCCCCTACTCAGGACAGGCCCTGTCAAAACGCGGACGCTTTTCTTTGCTCACCACGCTCGCAGAGAAAAGGCATGCTCATTCCCCTGCGCATCAATCGCAACTGAGCCGAAGCGCAGCAGCTTCACTGCTTTTATTGTAGTCAGCGGAGCCAACACTTCTACCACACTAGGAGTGCAGTTTTGCAAC
>CAZAYE010000038.1:6417-11455 GCA_964489255.1 uncultured Enterobacteriaceae bacterium | reverse complement strand
CGAGCTGATGGAAGAACGTGGGGTGGTCGAGCTCGAGATGGAGGACCGCAAGGGGAGGATCCGCCTCGTGCGTGAGAATCATCGGGCCCCGAGTGTTGCGCAGTTTACTGCGCCTCCGCCGTTGATGCCGGCCCCGCCTGTCGCGGTTGCGGCTGCGGCTGCCGAACCGATACCAGAACTGTCTGCGACACCAGAGGCAACTGTTGTGTCCCCTATGGTTGGCACTTTCTACCGGGCGCCAAGTCCAGATTCCAATCCCTATGTTGAGGTTGGCGCCGTGGTAGAAAAAGACGACGTGGTTTGCATCATTGAAGCGATGAAGATGATGAATGAAATTCGGGCTGAAGTACGGGGCCGGGTGCGGAAGATTCTGGTCGAGAACGGCCAACCGGTCGAGTACGGTCAGCTCCTTTTTCTGCTGGAACCGCTCTAATGTTCAAAAAAGTGCTGATTGCCAATCGAGGCGAGATTGCCGTCCGGATTATCCGGGCCTGCCGGGCACTCAACGTTCTCTCTGTGGCAGTCTACTCCACCGCCGACCGCGACGCACTCCATGTACGGCTTGCCGATGAGCGGATCTGTATTGGTCCCCCCACCGTAGCTGACAGCTATCTCAACATTCCGACCATTGTCAGCGCGGCGCTCTCTTTTGGGGCTGATGCCGTCCACCCTGGTTATGGATTCCTCTCGGAAAACGGCGACTTCGCCGAAGCCTGCCAGCGTTCGGGGTTAATGTTTATCGGCCCGCGGGTGCGGAACATTCGCTTGATGGGAGACAAACCGCGCGCACGGCGGCTGATGGAGAAAGCTGGGGTCCCAGTCCTTCCCGGTACGTCATCAGGCACAAAGGATCTGCGTGAGGCCCAGGCAGTCGCTGCGCAAGTCGGCTTCCCGGTGTTGATCAAAGCGGCCGCTGGTGGTGGCGGGCGTGGCCTCCGGATCGCACGCACTGCGGACGAACTCGCCAACGTGTTCCCCGTTGCCCGGGAAGAGGGCGAAGCCGCCTTTGGCGACGGCACCCTCTACGTCGAAAAATATCTGGAACGCGCCCGACACATTGAGTTTCAGATTGTTGCTGACCAGTACCGCAACGTCCTCCACCTTGGCGAGCGAGAATGTTCGGTGCAACGACGCTATCAGAAGATTATAGAAGAGGCGCCGTCCCCCGCGCTCAACAAGCGACTACGCGAGCGTATGGGCGCAGCCGCGGTCAGAGCTGCACAAGCGGTTGGCTACACGAATGTCGGCACGGTTGAGTTTCTGCTTGATGCGCAAGGGCACTTCTATTTTATTGAAATGAACACGCGGGTGCAGGTTGAACATCCAATCACAGAAATGGTGACTGGCATAGACATTGTCCAGGCTGGAATTCGTGCCGCGGCCGGCGAGCCTCTACCGTGGCGACAACGGGATATTACTTTCTCTGGCCATGCCCTTGAATGTCGTATTGTGGCTGAGGATCCTGTGACCATGCTGCCCTCGCCTGGCACGATCCGTGGGTATCACCCCCCAGGAGGGATGGGAATTCGGGTCGAGTCAGGCATCGCCGAAAATAGCCTAGTTCCAGTGTACTATGATTCGCTCGTTGCTAAGGTCATTGCCTATGGCCGTACCCGGGAAGAGGCGATCCGCCGCATGGATATGGCCCTGAGTGAGTACCAAATCGGCGGTATCAAGACGAATATCCCGCTCCACCACCTGATTCTTCACGATCCGGATTTTCTTGCTGGCAACCTACACACGCGCTATCTCGATAAGTTCTTGAACCGCCCCACTGCTCGGGATACTACTCCAACCTCTGCCGGGGTAGGGCTGCGCGCCTGAGGAGGAAGAAATGATGCGGGGTGACAGGCTTTCTCAATCCTTTATGCCACTCTTAGGGAACAGGTTCCCTCTCCCCTTGTGGGAGAGGCCTGTCCTGAGCGAAGTCGAAGGAGACAGGGTGAGGGGGTGTACGGTAGAGGCACGACTGCAATGGCTATCACCTCAACTCTCTCCTACGGCGAGGGAGGGGGAGAAAAATATTCGCTCGATTTCTTGGACTACGCGAACTGTGCTGCTCGGGCTCCTGTGTATCTGCCTTGGCTGTACTGGTCCTTCGAGCGGGCCGGTGGCGGTTGCACAGTCTGAACCTCCTAATCAGGAGGCAGCCTCGCCTGTGACTCCGACAGGCGGGGCGCCGCGTATTGTTTTTGCCGAACCGGTCTACGACTTTGGCAGGGTTGAACAAGGTGAACAGGTCACCCACATGTTTCGTTTCGCCAATCAGGGCGGACAAGACTTACGCATCGAGTCCGTCAAGACTTCCTGTGGCTGCACGGCAGCGGTAATTTCGGCCGATGTGATTCCGCCGGGCCAACAAGGGACCATCAGCGCGACCTTCGATACTGCCCACTTCTTTGGCGAAAAGGCCAAGGGTGTTACGGTCTACAGCAATGACCCTCTCCAGCCGGTGACAACTCTGACCCTGCAGGGAGAGATTACTGTCGAGGTGACGGCTGAGCCGACTCAACTCTACCTGGGTCGATTGCGGCGAGGAGAGGGAGCCTCGTTTACCGTCGAAGTGTTCTATGACATCGACAAGCCAATCGAGATTACTAAAATTGAAAACTCTCATCCGGCGGTGACCGTGCGAGCTGAAAACCTGGCGAAAGAAGGCAAGAGAGGCAAAAAACTGCTGGTCACTGTCAAGAAAGATACATCCCTCGGTCGCTTGAACGACCAAATCACCGTGACTACTACTAGCCAGAAGAAGTCGGTGATTGAGATTCCGGTGTTCGGCAGCGTTGAGGGTGATATGCTAGTGCAGCCTCCACAAGTGTCTTTCGGGGTAGTGCGTAATGGAGAAAGCAAGACCCAAGAGATCCGCATCAAAAATCGAGGCACCAAGCCCGTCCAAGTCTTACGGATTCAGAACTCGTCTGTGGAGGTCGTAGTAGACCTCGCTCCGGTCAAGCAGGGCGAGGAATATCGCCTGACCATTAAGACCAAAGGAGAAAGCAAACCTGGCCGCATTCAAGGGGAGATCCAGGTCTTTACTGATCATCCCGAAGAAAAGATACTGACTATCCCCCTGTACGGCATAGTTGCCGAAGCCGAGCAAGCGAAAAAGTAGTACTATGGCGGCATGCGGAATGGGGAATGTAGCTTGGTAGGCTGGGCTGAGCCTGCGAAGCCCAGCGGGGTGTGGTGGGCAACGCTACGCTTTCGCCCACCCTACATTTCTCCGTAATCCACAATCCGCAATCCGCACTGACCATGCTAGACCCTGCGCTTTCTTCTTCCCTGCACTTTCTGAGCGATGCTCTCGAACGGGCGCTGCGAACTTTGCGGACCGCGCTTCCAGGAGAATGTCTGCGTCTCTCAGGGCTGAAAGGGGCGGCGCGCGCGTTTTTCCTCTCACGCTGTCTTACCCACACCCCTAAGCCGACGCTCTGCGTGCTGCCTTCGGCGCAGGAAGCTGAAGCGTTTGTTGACGATCTCCGGGTGTTTCTTGGCGATGGGAAAAATATCGAGGAACGCGTCCGTCTGTACCCTCCTTGGGACGTCCCTGCTTTCGAAGGACTTTCTCCCAGCAGTGAGATCCTCGCCGCACAAATTGAAGGGTTGTACTCCCTCCTCGCTCACACGAACCCCGTGTTGGTCACCTCGGTAGAAGCACTGAGCCAACGGGTCCTACCCCAGGAAGAGTTCATCTCCACCATTCTGCAACTCAAAACCGGGCAAGAACTGTCTCTTTCTGATTTGCTTGATGACTTGGTGCAGTGGGGCTACCGCCGGGTCCCGCTGGTTGAGGAAAAAGGGGAGGTCAGCGTCCGTGGTGGAATTGTTGACCTCTTCCCGCCACTGGCGCACCAACCAGTACGGATCGAATTTTTCGGGAACACGATTGAATCGATTCGCGCTTTTGATCCCTCCTCCCAACGTTCGGTGGAACAAGTGAACGACTTGACGCTTTTACCCATGCGCTCCTTTGCTCTGGCCCGCTTGCAGGCCGCACGGCGGACGGTGGAGGAAGCACTGTCCGAGAGCGAGGCCAAGCATCGGGAACAACAGCGCATTGTCGAGAATCTGAAGAACGGTCTCCCCTTTCCTGGGGTCGAATTTTTCTTGCCGTATCTCTATGCTGCACTGGAAAGTGTGACGGATTATCTCCCCCGTGATGCGGTTGTCTGGTTGGTGGAGCCACTGACAGCCAAAGCAGCGCTCGACGATGTCTGGGGCGAGTTATCTGATCGTAGGGCAGAGGCTGATGCCGCTGGCCGCTTCGTGCCCGGACCTGAACGGCTCTATCTAGGTGCGGACCAATGCTGGGCCGCACTTGATTCCTGTTTTACGGTCGCACTGGAAGGGCTGGAGGTTATCGATGCCGATCTGACGGTGACCTCGGCGCTCCACACTGGGCTGAAGCCGGTGCTCCATGCCAGAGGGGGTGAAGGGGGTCTCGCGCCATTAGTTGAGCGGCTCCGCCACTGGCAGGAGGAGCACGCGCGCGTGTTCCTGATTGTGTCCAGTACCCTCCAGGCCTCGCACCTGCAGAACCTCTTGATTGGGCATGATTTGCGTCTGCCAGTGGTCGCGGCCTCTGGTGATCTCTGGCAAGATAAACCTCTTTCTTCTCCGACCATCGTGGTTGGTCACTTGTCGCAAGGCTTTACCCTGCCAGTTGATGGACTGGTGTTTCTCTCCGAAGAAGACATTTTTGGTGAACGTCGGCACCGCCGTCGGACGCGCCCACGACCAGTAGTCGACTACCTCACCGGCCTCAGCCAGCTCACGGTTGGTGATTACGTCGTCCACGTCGATCACGGGGTAGCGGTCTACCAAGGACTCCGCCATCTCACCGTCGCCGGGACCGAAGGTGACTATTTGCATCTTGAGTATGCCGGTGGGGACCGTCTGTACCTGCCAGTTGAGCGCATCAACCTGGTGCAAAAATACGCGGGTGCCGGTGGCCATGCGCCGGCGCTTGATCGCCTTGGGGGGGTGAGCTGGGAGAAGGTCAAAAGAAAAACTCGTGAGGCGATCCTGGCGATGG
>CAZAYE010000038.1:0-6407 GCA_964489255.1 uncultured Enterobacteriaceae bacterium | reverse complement strand
AACTGCTGGAAATCCACGCTGCGCGTGAGACCAATGAGCGGCCGACCTTTGTCTCGCTGGATGGAGCCTACGAAGAGTTTGTCGCCCGCTTTCCGTTTGAAGAGACCAGTGGCCAACAGGCGGCGATTGACGACGTACTGACCGACCTGCATGAGAGCAAGCCCATGGACCGCCTGGTGTGCGGAGACGTGGGGTATGGGAAAACCGAGGTCGCGTTACGTGCGGCATTTCTTACTGTCATGGGGGGCAAGCAAGGCGCCGTGCTGGTGCCCACGACCGTGCTCGCCCAACAACACGGCGAGACCTTTACTCGGCGCTTTGCTGACTATCCCGTGCGCCTCGAAGTCCTCAGCCGCTTTCGGTCCGCTCAGGAAATCAAGGCGATCGTCCAGGGATTGGCGCAGGGGACCGTGGATATCGTTATTGGTACCCACCGGCTCCTGCAACGTGACATTGTGTTCAAGAATCTCGGCCTGATGGTGATCGACGAGGAGCATCGTTTCGGCGTCGCGCACAAAGAAAAGATCAAGAAATTACGTCACCTCGTTGATGTACTCACCCTCTCGGCTACGCCGATCCCGCGTACCCTCAATATGGCGTTGATGGGGATGCGGGATCTCAGCGTGATCGAGACCCCACCGGTGGATCGACAAGCGATTCGCACCTATGTGGCGCGGTTTGACGAGGGACTCATTCGCTCGGCGATTCTGCATGAGTTGGGACGGGGAGGGCAAGTGTTCTTCGTGCACAACCGGGTGGAGACGATCGAGAAGATGGCGCGGCAATTACGCGAATTGGTTCCTGAAGCCGCCTTAGCCGTGGCACACGGACAGATGGTCGAGCGAGAGCTCGAAAAGGTGATGCTCGATTTCCTCCATCATCGGTCCAACGTCCTCTTATGCTCCGCTATTATCGAATCTGGACTCGACATCCCCACCGCGAATACCATGATTATTAACCGGGCCGATCAGTTTGGCTTGGCCCAGCTCTATCAGTTGCGCGGTCGTATCGGTCGCTCGTCCCAGCGGGCCTACGCGTACTTGCTGATTCCTGGGGAACACTTGCTCGCTCCCGACGCAAAGAAGCGGCTTGAGGTCTTGCAGGAACTCGATGATCTGGGCAGTGGGTTTCGCTTAGCCGCTCATGACCTCGAAATCCGCGGCGCGGGCAATCTGCTCGGCAAAGAGCAGTCTGGTCACGTGACTGCCGTAGGATTCGAACTCTACGCGCAGATGTTGGAAGAAACCGTGCTCGAGCTGCGCGGCGGCAAGATTCGAGTGCAGATTGAGCCAGACATTCAGCTGGGCCTGCCCGCGTACATTCCCGAAGCCTATATTCCCGATGTCAATCAGCGTCTGGTGTTTTACAAGAAGCTCGCCAATGTCCAAGACTGGTCTGATCTCGAGGAACTCGCCAACGAGATGGAGGATCGCTTTGGCCCCTTACCAGAACTTGTCCGGGTGTTCCTCGAGGTCATGGACCTGCGTCGAGTTTTGCGTGAGTATCTGGTCACCTCGGTGTATAAACGAGGTGACAAAGTCACGCTGCATTTTCACCCCGATGCGCCGATCAAGGGCGAGCGCCTGGTCGCCTTGCTCCACCAGGAGCGAGGGCGGTCGCAACTCAGTCCCGACCTACGCTTCACTTTTACCCTCAAAACTGGAGAAGAAGTCATCCCTGCCATCAAGACACTCTTGCAGACTCTCAGCGAGTCGTGGTAGGCGGAGGCAGTATGAAGAAAAACAGACTGAGAGCGGTTTTCGTTTGGCTGGTCCTGTGGGCGACAAACAGCTCTGCCGAAGTCATCAACCGCATCGTCGCGACCGTAGATGGCGAACCCATCACTCTCCATGAACTGCGAGTCTTCGGTCAGCTCGCTGGGCAGCGTGGAATGTTGATGGCTCCGGAAGGAACCGCAAACCTATCCGATCGTGATTTGCTCGAAGGGCTGATCATGAATAAGCTTGTGGATAAGGAGGTGGAGTCGCAAGGGCTCAAAGCCAAAGAGGGCGACATCGATAGTTATGTCGAGCGCATTAAGGCTCAGGGGAGCCTGACCGACGAGCAGTTCCAGGAAGCGCTGGCGAAGCAGGGCATGTCGATGGAGGATTACCGTAAGCAGGTGTCTCGAGAAATCGAGCGGGCGTTGCTCATCAACCGTGAGATTGGCTCGCGTGTCAACGTGACCCCGCAGGACATCGAGCGGTATTATCAAGAACATGCCGATGCGTATGCCAAACCGGAACAGGTCCGGGTGCGACATATCTTCCTGCCGTTGTCATCTGTGGCGTCGCCCGAAGAAGAACAGGAAGTGATGAAACAAATCGAAGATATCCGCAAGCGAGCTTTGGCGGGGGAAGACTTCGCGGTCCTCGCCGATACCTATTCGCGTGGACCGGGCGCAGGGCAGGGGGGAGACTTGGGGTATTTCAAGAAAGGGCAGATGACGAAGGAAATCGAGGACGTCGCCTTTACGCTCAAGTCCGGCGATATCAGCCAACCGTTCCGTACGGATGAGGGGGTACACTTGCTGAAAGTCGAAGAGCATATGACGGCTGGTCAGCAAGAGTTAGATGAGGAGACCACCGAGGAAATCAAGCGAAAGCTGTATAACGAGGCGCTGCGCCAGCGGTATGAGCGGTGGTTCCAAGAGGACCTCCGCTTTCGCCATCATATTGAGAACTTCCTCACTGCTTCTTCCAGCGGGGTGCCTAGCCCAGTCATAAAACAAACCAGCTCAGCCGCTAGCAACCAGGCACGGGCTGCGAAGCCGGCAGAGCCGGAGAAGAGAGGGTTCTTCCGCAAGTTGCTGCCGTTTTAGTAGTATGCTCTCCCTGATTGGCGTGACAATGGGCGATCCTGCGGGGATCGGTCCAGAAGTGGTCCTCAAAGCGGCGAGCGCTGAGCTTCGTTCTTATCAATTAGTGATCCTGGGGGACCTGACCACGCTCACTGAGACTGCTCACCGTCTTGGGTCTCGACTCGTGCCAGTGTCTTGGCAGCCTGGTGTACCGTGCCTCACCGAGCCTGGGGTCCTGCCGGTACTTCCTCTCTCCCAACTGCCCGCGGAAAGCCGCATACCCGGACAGCCCAGTGCGGCGGGGGGGGAAGCATCCTACCAGTACGTCGAGGCCGGTGTCCGTCTGGCTTTGGCTGGTACACTCCAGGGGGTCGTGACGGCGCCAATCAGTAAAGCGATGTGGCATGCGGCTGGCCGGACCTCCCCTGGCCATACGGAATTACTGGCTGCACTGACGAGCACCCCAGAGGTCCGTATGATGTTGGTTGGCAGCCGGTTGCGGGTGATCTTAGTAACCACCCATATCGCCTTGTCCCAGGTGCCTACGGCGTTATCGAGCGAGCGCATTCTCACAACTATTGTGATGGCGGCTGTTCATCTGTCTCGTTTTCACGGGCTAGCGCAGCCGCGCTTAGCCGTCGCCGGCCTCAACCCTCATGCCGGAGAAGCTGGTGCGTTTGGCGACGAGGAGGAGCGGATCGTTGCTCCCGCCGTACACCAGGCACAGTCCCAGGGCCTGACCGTCACGGGACCGTTTCCGGCAGATTCGGTGTTTGTTCGGGCCGTGCGAGGAGAATTTGACGGGGTTATTTGCCTCTACCATGATCAAGGCTTGATTCCGCTCAAATTGCTCTCCTGGGAAGAGGGAGTGAACGTTACTATTGGTTTGCCCATTATCCGCACGTCACCGGACCACGGCACCGCTTTTGACATTGCTGGTCGAGGGATTGCCGATCCCCGCAGCATGCAAGCGGCGATTCTGTTAGCGGTGGCGATGGCCCGGGTGAGCGGGCTGGTTGGAGGATAAAAGGGAGTACCCATGCCTCATACTGAAGCGTTGGAGAAGGTCTGTGAGTGGTTGGTTGAGCGATACGCAGATTTGGGAAGGGGCGCCGCCGAGCGGCTCCAGCAGTGGCTTTCCGGCGCAATCCCTTACGCCTACCCAGAGATCATCGAGCAACATTTACAAGAGCAGAGCGTGCCGTTATTGTTCGATGCTTTCTGGCAGGTGCTGCCGTTCGGCACTGGCGGTCGCCGGGGAAAGGTCGGCTATGGGGTGAATCGCTTCAATCCCACTACCGTCGCGATGACTGTCCAGGGACACTGTCAGTATTTGCGTACGACTTTTCCTGAGCGTCGAGATCTCACTGTGGTGATCGCCAATGACGTGCGCGTCTTCAACGATATTGCTGGTGTGTATCGTTTTTTGGGGAATGCTCACCCGCTTTTGGGTGTCTCGTCTCGGTCTTTGGGAAGGCTAGTCTGTGAGATCTACGCCGGTAACGGCATTGTGGCCTACTTTGCAGACCCGACCAATGAACAGGCGATGCTCACTACGCCTGAACTGTCCTATCTGATCGGCAAGCTCAATGCCGCGGGTGGTATCAACCTTTCGGCTTCTCATAATCCGCCCGACGACAACGGGATCAAGGTCTACGATCAGTACGGCAGCCAACCTGTCGCTCCGGATGACCAGCATTTGGTCAATGCTATGAATCAGGCGACGGACATTCGTGCCCTGCCGTTCGAGCAGGCCCTAGCGCAGGGAATGATCCGTGAGATTCCCAAGGAGCTACACGAAGAATACATCGAGACCTACGTTAACCTCTATAACCGGGTGTACACTCCTCGGGCAGACCTGCCGATTGTGTACACCCCTTTATGCGGCTGCGGCTTGACCACGGCTGGTGATGTCCTGCAGCGGTTGGGATTTCCTCTTCTGGTCCCTCCCCAGCAGGGTCCTGATGGCACCTTCGCGGTGATCCCGTTCAAAGCCCCAAATCCAGAGGTGCCGGAGGCAACCGAGCCAGCCAGGGCATTTGCTGATGCAAACGGGGTTGGCATCGTGCTCTCCAGTGATCCTGATGCCGACCGGGTCGGCGTAGAAATCAAACTGCCTAATGGCTCCTGGTACCACTTCGACGGCAACCAGATCGCTGCCATGCTGGGCTACTTTCTTATGCTCGATCCTCACGGTCCGCAGCGGAGAGGGTTGGTGATCGAGACGCTGGTGACGACCAAGATGCTCGGCAGGATCGCTGAGCAGGCAGGCCAGTCGTGGGTGATCGATGATCTGTTAGTTGGCTTCAAATACGTTGCCGACGTGCTGAAAGCCCTAGAACGAGAGGGACGCTATCGTGAGGTTGTCTGTTCTCCCCAACAACTGGTGTTGGCGGCAGAAGAGAGCCATGGGGTCATGCTTCTTCCTCATATTCGCGACAAGGATTCCACTCCCGCCTGTATGTACCTGGCAGCGCTCTACCAGAGAGTGCGTAGGGAAGGGCGGACCTTGTTGGACTACTACATCCAAATCCTGGAGGAACTTGGCGGCTACGCTGACGTCAACCGCTCGATCATGATGAGCGGAGCCGAGGGAACTTTGAAGAAGGACCGTATTATGGCGTCGTTGCGGCAGTCTCCTCCCCAGACCTTCAGCGGTTATCCGGTGCAGAAGGTGGTAGACTACTGGAACGAGCAACTGTTCGGTCCATTTGTGAGCGACACCGATCGATTACCCAGAAACGTCGTCCAGATCTTTACCGATGCTTTTGTTATCACTGTGCGGCCATCCGGAACGGAGCCAAAGCTGAAACTCTATTGTCAGTTGTTGTCGCACGGAGAGTCTCCCCGTACCCGAGGGGCAGAACTCCTGCGAGAGGTGAGGATCAAGGCTGACCGGATCGCTCGCCAGGTTTATAATGAGTTGTTAGCCTGTGTTGGCCTTTCCTTGGATGAGGCAGGACTCCTGTTACCAGACATCATTGATCTCGATCGCAAACGAGACTTTGAACAGCGGACGGTAGGACAACTACGTGAGGCTCTTGCTAACGGAACCTTCTCTCACCTCAATGACCTGCTGGGCTGGTTGCGTACGGAAGTGGCGGCGATGATCCCGGGGGCTGATCCGCTGCCTGCGCTGAAAGCGCCGGTTGCCTATCTGTGTACTCAGTGGGCAAAAGAACTTCCCTCGACTCCGCTGCTTGCCGAATTGGCGAACTGGGCTCGGGAGTAACACACTCAACTGGCCATGACGAGACGTACAGTGAATGTTATCGGAGGTGGCACCGGCTCTTTTACTATTCTGACCGGGCTGCGATCCTATGAGGATTTATGGGTTCAGTCGATCGTTACCATGATGGACTCGGGTGGAGACTCCGGGCGGTTACGAGATGAGTTTGGCGTACTGCCTCATTGACCGCCTTTCCCAGATGGGCGTCGTGATAGTGAAGTCTCGGGACGTGATGTCAACCACCTCTCTGGTTCGCCACGATCCTGGGAGAACAGCGGAAGCCTTAATCGAGCTATTTGGAGAGCTTGGTCATCGTTCACGATAGACACCTCTCAGCCGGGGAGGTTCATATGCTCCTTGAACTGATCGCGACTGTGT
>CAZAYE010000037.1:9021-11505 GCA_964489255.1 uncultured Enterobacteriaceae bacterium | reverse complement strand
TACACGCGTAAGATCGTCGGCAGCGTCAGATGTGTATAAGAGACAGGATAAGGTTGCCCAGATCATCACCTTCGGGACTCTCAAGGGCAAACAAGCCATTAAGGATGTGGGGCGCGTGCTGGAGTTCTCTTATGGCGAGACCGATCGCATCGCCAAACTCTATCCAGCGCCTAAGCAAGGCAAAGATTTCCCCCTGGAGGCGGCGTTGGAGATGGAGCCGCGGTTGCGTGAACTGTGTGAGCGGGGCGAGAAGGAGAAGAAACTTTTCGATTATGCGCTCAAGCTCGAAGGGTTATTGCGGCACGCCTCGAAGCATGCGGCTGGGATCGTGATTGCGCCGTCTCCGCTGGTGGAGTACTTGCCGTTGTTCGTCGATAAAGAAGGGAGCGTCTTAACCCAGTACGCTGGCCCGGACGTCGATGCGATTGGCCTCATCAAATTTGACTTTCTCGGACTCAAGACGCTGACGTTGCTTGACGACGTGGTGAAGCGAATCCGCAAAAGTCGCGGACACGAGGTCAATCTCGGCACGTTAGCGCTTGATGACCGCCTGACCTACCAGGCGCTGGCGCGGGGGGATACGGTCGGGGTCTTCCAAATGGAAGGCAGCGGTATCCGCAAGCTGATTGCCCAGCTCAAACCGAGCTGTTTTGCGGACATCATTGCCGTTATCGCCCTCTTCCGCCCCGGGCCGCTGGATAGCGGTGCCGCCGAACAGTTCATCCGACGCAAACATGACAGAGAGCCCATCACCTATCCCCATCGACTGCTTGAGCCGGTGTTAAAGGAGACCTACGGCGTCACGATTTACCAGGAGCAAGTAATGCAAATTGCCCAGGTGCTCGCTGGCTACTCGCTCGAAGACGCCGATAACTTGCGCCGTGCCATGGGCAAGAAGAAAAAGGAGGTCATGCAGGAAGAGCGCGCGCGTTTTCTCAAGGGTGCGACCAAGCAAGGAGTCTCAGACCGGCTCGCGGGTGAAATCTTCGATCAGATGGAGACGTTCGCCGCGTACGGGTTCAACAAGTCCCATGCGGCCTCATACGCGCTCATTTCTTATCAGACCGCGTACCTCAAAGCTCACTACCCGCAAGAGTTCATGGCAGCGTTGATGAGCCTGGAGATGGGCGATACCAACAAAACCTATAAGAACATCGCTGAGTGTCGGTTCCGCGGCATTCCGGTGCTGCCGCCGGACGTGAACGAGAGCGACGAAGGGTTTACCGTCCGAGGAGAAACTATCCGTTTCGGTCTAGGAGCGGTCAAAGGGGTGGGCTCCAAAGCAATCGAAGTGATCCAAGCGGCACGGCAGGATGGGCCCTTCACTGAGCTCTATGACTTCTGCTCTCGCGTGCGAGGCTCCCAAGTCAATAAGCGCGTGTTGGAAAGTTTGGTGAAATGTGGCGCCCTCGATTCGCTCAATGCCTCGCGTGCCCAGTTGATGGCCGGACTTGAAGACGCCTTGCGCTGGGCAGACCAGCAGGCCAACGGTGCGGCTAATGGGACGCAACTGGGCCTGTTCATGAGCTCGAGCGGGGAAAACGGTTCTGCCCATCCCACTTTACCGCCGGTGGCCGAATGGGCGGATATGGACAAACTGCGCAATGAGCGGGACACTCTCGGGTTCTTCATCACCGGTCATCCGCTCGACAAGTACGTTGGCCGACTCCATGGAATTGTTTCCCTGACCACTGACAGCCTGAAAACCCGGGCTCATCAGGAAAAGGTCCGCCTCGCCGGGGTTGTTCACTCCTTGAAGCTCAAGAACAATAAGAGAGGGGACCGATACGCGACCTTCACGCTTGAGGATCAAGAGGGGATTGTGGAGGTGATCGTTTGGCCCGAGGCGTACCGCCAACATGAGGCCACGCTGCACTCTGATCAACCGGTGTGTCTGAGCGGGACGCTTGAGGTGGTAGACGAGGAGCGACGGCAAATCGTTGCGGATGAGGTGGTTCCCTTAGAGTCGGTTGCGACCGCAGAAGTCTGCCAGGTGCACATTCAGGTGCCGTATGAGGTCACGACCAAGGAAGATTTGCTTGCCTTGCGAGAGGTTCTCACGCAACACCAAGGCAATTGCCGAGCATTTCTCCATCTGCTGCGTCCGGATTATAGCGAGACCGTCATCGCTTTGCCCCATGATCTCAGTGTGACTCCCAGCCGAGCGATGGTCGTAGCCATTGAGCGGTTATTCGGCAATGGAGTGGCGTCGTTTCGGTGAGCATAAGCAATCAGCGGTAAGCACGAGCGATGAGCGAGCCAGGGCAGCATACTACAAAATAGGGATGTATGGCCCACCGACAAATCTCTCTGGGTGATCAGTCATTGCCACAGGTCTACGTCTCGACCCCCGGCCCGGAACGTGTGGTGCTCGTTAGCGTCGAACGGCCACGCTTAGCTAATGGCCGTGATGATCCCATCCACTTCCTCCCTGAGGAATCGCTTGATGAGCTGACCCGACTCAGCGAAACCGCTGGCTTGGCA
>CAZAYE010000037.1:0-9011 GCA_964489255.1 uncultured Enterobacteriaceae bacterium | reverse complement strand
GTCCAAATTCTGCGCGAGGGTATCTACCCGGCCACCTTCATCGGGGCTGGCAAAGTCGTTGAGGTCAAAAATCTGACGGTAGAGACTGGTGCAAGCGCGGTAATTTTCGATGATGACTTATCTCCAGCCCAACAACGCAATCTAGAACAAGCTCTCAGTCTCAAAGTGATTGACCGTAGCCAGCTGATCCTTGACATCTTCGCCCAACGCGCCCGCAGTCTCGCTGGGAAACTCCAGGTCGAACTGGCTCAGCTTGAATACCTGCGGCCGCGGCTTACCCGCCAGTGGACCCACCTTTCGCGTCTCGGGGGTGGGGTTGGCACGCGGGGTCCTGGTGAAACCCAGCTTGAAGTGGACCGCCGTCGCATTCGGGAACGCATTGCGACTTTGCGCCGTCGCTTGCTGGACGTCGACCGCACGCGTTCCTTGCAACGACACGAACGCGCCCGAGTCCCGTTTCCGTGTGTGGCGCTGGTTGGCTATACCAACGCGGGCAAATCGACATTGATGAATACCTTGACACGGGCCGGGGTTGTCGTTGAGGACAAACTCTTTGTCACGCTCGATCCCACCAGCCGCCGCCTCGATCTTCCAGGAGGACAACCGGTAATGTTGATCGATACGGTCGGCTTCATCAATAAGCTGCCACACCAACTGGTGGATGCATTCAAAAGTACGCTTGAAGAAGTCCGCACTGCCGACTTGCTCCTGCAGGTGGTCGATGCGACCCACCCGCGGTGGGCCGAGCAGAAAGCTGTCGTTGAGCGAGTGTTGGAAGAGATTGGAGCGAACGACAGACCCGTGATCACGGTGTTCAACAAACTTGATCGGTTGACCCCTGAGATGACCGAAAGTGAACAGCCCTGGCAGGGATTCGCTACCCCGCGAGAAAACGCCGAAGGAGAAGAGGACAGCTTTGGCATTTCTGCGCTCACGGGGACCGGCTTAGCGCCGCTGCTTGCCGCAATTGCGCGCCGTCTAGAGCGTGGGCGCGAATTGGTACGCGTCGAACTCCCTTTGGGAGAAGGTCGAGTACTGGCTTGGTTGCGCCGCAGCGGCAAAGTGGTAGAAGAAGCCTATTCCGCAACGGCCATCAGCGTTACGGCTTTAGTGTCCGGGAAAGTAGCCGGACAATTGCGGAAGCTGCTCGCTGCCGGGAACGTGCATTAACGGGTAGCATGGTACTGACTCTTCCGGAGAAACGGAAAGGCTCGTTTTGTTTTCTTCATCTATTCTCAATCTGCCGAATCTGATCACTCTCCTGCGCATCGGTGCGATTCCGCTGTTTCTTATTCTGCTGACCGATGAACGATACACTGAGGCGTTGCTCGTGTTTGTGGTGGCCGGAGCAACGGACTCCCTGGACGGCGCGATTGCGCGGATGACCAATACTCGCACTGCCCTGGGCGCGTACATTGATCCACTTGCCGACAAGCTGTTACTGGTCAGTGCCTTTGTCATCTTAACCTTTCTTGGCTTCGTGCCTCATTGGCTCGCGATCCTAGTGATTAGCCGGGATGTGATCATCCTGGTGGGATTCGCAGTGCTCTATTTTATTACCGGCCACTCCATTACGATTCGCCCTACTTTTGTCGGCAAGGTGAGCACCTTCTTCCAACTCCTGACCGTAACGTTAACGCTGGCTGTCTTACATAATCCCTCCTGGTATTTCCCCTTCTTGTGGAATGCCACCTTGGTTTTGGCTGGTGGGGCGGTTACAGTATCGGGGCTCCAGTACCTCTGGCGGGCGCTCTTGTGGCTTAACCAGCAAGACCAGCAAGGGTCTTCGAGTGCAAGTGCTGAACACTCCTCTCACAGAGAGGAGGAGAGGCAGCAATATTCGGCGTGACGGGGAAACTTTTTGCTTGAGCAGTGTGCGTAGGGTTGCTATATGGGTGCTGCCCTATTGTCATCGTGTGCCCAGGTTGGGAAAAGGGAGAGTGGCGGATCGTGATTCGGGTGTTTCCCTCTGTTGACAATACCAAGCTGATGGAGCTCTTTCGTAAGGGAGTGGAAGGGCAGTGGTCAGCGACTCAGATTAATTGGGAGTGTCCGCTCTTGCTTGATCGTGATGGGCAACGGGCGTTAGCCCACGTCCTCACTCCAGTGTACCTGGGTGAACAGACCGCCATGATCGGGGCTAGTTCGGTCATCCCCCAGTTCTTTGCCGCCCATCAGACTGAAGCGCAATTGTACCTAGCAACGTTTCTGCTTGATGAGGCTCGTCACTTTGAGACCCTCACCCGCTTCTATCACAAAATAGATCAGCGCCCGCTGGAAGTCCGAGACTTGAAGGAGATCTTCCGTTATCAAGCTCGTCTGTTCAAATCGCGTGACAAGGTAGAATGGTTGTGGGGGATTTTGTTAAGCGATATTCTCGCGCGGCATTTTTACAGCACTTTAGTGAAGTTACACCCAGATTCGCTTTTTGCTCAGATCGCCAGCCGCATTATTCTTGATGAGGCACGCCATCTTGCCTTCGCGGAGTTGTACCTCAAGGCTATCTTAGTCCAAAAGCCGGAACTCAAGCCGGTATTTCTCAAAATGCGCGACGAACTATTGTTTCTGATGCGAGCGATTGCAACCGCCTTGAACACTGAGGCAGCTCTTATTGGTATGGATGGGACGCTCCTTATGGCTGCCGTAGCTGATGACATTGAAAAAAAAGTCCAGCGACTGCACATGGCCGAGCTTGAGCAAGATGAGGTAGGGTGAGAGCACATGACAACCCCACGGTTCATGCAGGGGCTACTGAAACAGAGCTCATTCCTCCTTATAGAATGCAGATTGGTATGAAGCCCAGTCGCTCTGCCACTCGTGTATTGCCCCGTTGGCCACGGGCGAACCGGCCGGACATGATCAGCCAACGTCAGGACGCTCTGAAGACGTTGCCACACTGGGACCCCGCTCATCATCATGTCCTTACCTGGCCAGTCCCGACTGAGGTGCTCGGAAGCTTTCAGGAATGTCTCACCGGGCATCTGGTGCTTCCGGTTGGTGTCGTTGGTCCGCTGCCGTTGAACTTCGGGCATTACACCTTGGATGCCACAGGAGAAGTACGAGAAGAGGGAAGGGCAGACGAACAAGTCTTTGTCCCTCTCGCTCATACCGAAGGTGGCTTGTCAGCTTCAGTGCAGCGTGGGATTAGTGCGGCAACTTTGGCTGGTGGGGTGCGTACGCATGTGCTTGCCGACCGCATGACCCGTGACTCTTGTTTTGTCTTTCATACGACTGACGAAGCGCTGCGACTCGCGCGCTGGGTGTCGGAGCGGGCGTCAGAAATGGCCGCTTGGCTGAAAGACTCAGCGAATCCGCTCCGTGAGACTTTCGCGGAGGCTGCTGGTAAGGCCATTCTCAGTGCTCATGCAGTGCTGCGCGAGGTCGAGACGCACGTGATCGGGCCGATGTGCCATGTGCTCTATCGTTTTACCACTGGTGATGCCTGTGGGCCGAACATGATGACCCGCAATGCCTATGCCCTGAACCAGGAGTTCGTGCTCACCCGCTTTTCGCGGGACACTGGAGTAACCCCGCTGCAGGTGTTTCTGGAGACGAACATGGGCGGGGACAAAAAACCCAGCCACGCTTTCTTCCAATTTCCTGGCCACGGCAAGGTCGTGCTCGCTGAGGCGACACTGCCTGGTGAAGTGTTGCGACGGGTGTTGCGGGTGAGTGCGGAGGAGGTTCTGACGCTTGAGCACGCTGGCTTACACGGTGCCCACGCCAGCGGCATGCAGTCGTTCGCTTTCACGCCGGCATCGGTTATTGCGGCAATTTTCGCGGCAACTGGTCAGGACCTCGGCATGGTCGGCACCAGCAGCATGGCGCAAGCGACGGCGACTCGGGCGGGGGACGGTATTCACCTGTCGATTCGCTTCTCGGGCATTGAGGTTGGTACGATTGGTGGTGGGACGAGTCTGCCCCATGCGCGCGCATATCTCCAGTTAATGGACTGTTTAGGACCGGGAAAGGTCTATCGTTTGACTCAGATCATCGCCGCCACCTCGCTTTGTCTAGAACTTTCGGCTGCAGCGAGCATGGCTGCTGCCGGTAGCCAGAATTTTTTACAGGCCCACTTCGAACGCGGAGGCGCGCGCTGAAAGAAAGATTAGCTATCAGGTCTCTGACCCCGGCTGTTCTCATCGTTAATCCCGTGTCAGGAAAAGGCCAAGGGGCGACGGTTGCGAAGCAGGCGAGTCGCTTCCTGCGCGAGCGTGGTCTTGCCAACGAGGTGTTACACAGCCGTTCGCTGACTGACCCGGTCGAACTCGCGCGTGCAGCTATCCGTGACCGTTGCGCGTTGGTCATTGCCGTCGGGGGGGATGGTTTGGTGAGCCAAGTGGCGGGTGAACTGGTCGGCAGTGACACTATGTTAGGTATCATTCCAACCGGGGTAGGGAATGATTTCGCCCGGGGCTTAGAGATTCCGCTCGATCTTGAACCTGCATGTGCTGTTCTGCTGGAAGGGCAGGCCCGTCGAGTTGACGTCGGGCAAGCCAATGGCCATTATTTTTTCTCCGTGGCGGTGATGGGTTTTGCCGCAGAGGTGAACCGTAAGGCAAATCAATTTCGGCGCTTCCGGGTCAGTGCCTTGTACACCGCTCTGACCGTGGCCACCGTGTTTACTTACGCGCCGCTTTCTTTCACCGTGACCTACGATGGTCGCGAGCGGCACTGCTACAGTTGGCTGATCGCTGTAGGGAACACCTGGAGTTGCGCCCGAGGCATGGCGTTGGTGCCTACTGCCCGACCGGACGATGGGCTGCTTGACGCCTGCATTGTCAATGGCATGGGCAAGCTGGAACTGCTCTATACGTTCCCCCGGGTGTTCCGCGGGACGCACATCTATCATACCGGGATCGAGACATTGCGCAGTCAGGAAATCACTATCCGTGCAGATAAGCTATGTGAAATCTACGCTGATGGCGAGCGCGTCGGTCTCCTGCCGGTGACACTCAAGGCAGTGCCGCAGGCACTGAGTGTGATTGTGCCAAAATCAGCTGCTGCGTAACACCGGAATCCAGGAGTCAGAATTCAGAAGCCAGAATGGGGAAGGGGAAGAATCTAAAGATCAGAAGCCAGAATAGTACGACTGTAAGATTCTAGCAGGCGACTAGTTTCTTCCACCTGACTCAGCAAATTGTCGCTCTCGAGATAGCCAAGGTCTCTAGCCAGGATCAGATAATAGCGCGTCTCTTCCAAAGACCCCTGAGCAATATTCATGAAACGTGCTTTATCTGCCTTGCCTCGTTTTTTGAAGCCTTCAGCAATGTTGGCCGGGATGGAAATAGCTGCTCGACGCATTTGTGACGTGAGCCCATATATCTCGCTCCTCGGAAACCTTGCTGAGTGACGGTAGATATCGAGGACAAGGGCATGACTCTTTTGCCATACAAGGAGGTCCTCGAAAGTTCGCGCGGGCTGCCTTTCCATTCTAGCTCCCGTCCTTACTGACTTCCCAATCCTGGTTCCCACTCTTCTGACTTCTGGCTTCTGGCTCCTGGCTTCTTCGTTATTCTGGTTCCTACTCTTCTGACTTCTGGCTTCTGGCTTCTTCGTTTTCCACTACTGACTACTCTCCCTTGACCCTCACAAATTTCTGCAACGAGTGACAATCCAGCGGCACCAGACCACGTCTGCCGCCGGCACTGTAGTTCACTTCACTAACATACAGGTCGCCGCGCGAGTCAGCCCAAATGCCGTGTGGCGCGAAGAAGTTCCCCGGCGCGCATCCGTCTTCACCACCGAAACGAGTTTGGATTTCCCCGTCTAGGGTGAGGATGCTGACCTGAGCATGTGGGGTATGAGGTGGAACTGCTGCGCCAAATTCTGCGGGCATAACGCCAGCACGGAAACCCAGCTCGGCGACGAAGAGATTTTCATCTTTGTCGATATACAAGTCATCTGGCCGGTGTACGTGGGTCCATTCGGTGAGGTACTCTCCCTTGTCAGTGAAGATTTGAATACGCGAGTTCTCGCGGTCGGCCACGTAGATCTTGCCGCGACGGTCAACAGCAATGGCATGTGGCAACCTGAACTGTCCCGGGCCTTTGCCGGGTTCGCCCCAGGAGAAGAGCAACTCACCCGCGGGCGAAAACGCGTGGACACGGGCGTTGCCGTAGCCGTCAGCAACGTACAGATTCCCATTCGGCGCGAGCGCTCCGTTGGTGACCATGTTAAATGGCCCAGCCGCGCGCTGCACCGGCGCGCTCCAGGCTTTGAAGCTGGTGTCTGAAGGCTCCCCTTTCTTGCCTAGAGTTTGCAGCAGTGTGCCATCCGGCGTGAAGATTCGCACCGTATGGTCAAAGTTATCCGCGCAATAAATGCGGTCGTCCGGACCGATGAAGATGCCATGGGCATTGGTGAACACCCCTTCGCCCCAGGCATTCAAGAATTTTCCATCACGATCAAAAACAATCATCGGGTGCGCGCCGCGGTTGAAGGCGTAGACTCGATCCTTTGAATCAGTAGCGACCCCGGCCACTTCGACAAAACTCCAGCCCTCGGGCAATTGCTCCCAACCTTCGAGCACTTCGTATTCGAGCTTGTTTCTCCCCAGTGCCATGACTTATCCTCCTTGTTCCTTTTCGCCCTTTCGCCTTTTACCCTTTTCGCCCTCTTCAGGACACCCGCTGGTCGAGCTGAATGACGGTGCCATCTGGATCCTTAAAAAGCGTTGTCATGACTTTACCACCCGGGGGCTCTCCGTATGCCACTGTGTCAAAGACGGTCGGCTGGAGCACAATTGGGACTCCGGCCACCTTCACCTTCTCAAACGTCTCCTGCAAGTCATCGACCCAGAAGGCGAAGTGATGAATGCCTGTTTGGTTGAGCTTGAGAGGCTCTCCCGAAGTTGGGCGATCCTCTGAGAGCACGATAAAAGTCGCGTCCGGACCATCTTCCCAGCGCAAATACACTCCGTGCCGGGTACGCTGAGTCCCAGAGACTCGCGAGAGCATCCCTCCCGGGTTTTCATTGGGATCGTCAAGCGTCACGCGCAGACCCAAGAGGTCGCGATAGAAACGTAAAGACCGTTCCATGTTACTGACACCAATAGCAATATGCGAAGTTGCTCTGATCTTCATGACTCCCTCCTTTATGAGTTATGGGTTGACGGCGGAGATTACGAGATAGGTAGTGCCATCTTCTACGCGTTCGCGCAAGCTGCTCGTTTGCCGATATACGTGTGTATGCCGTTTGACAACCAGGAGAAGAGCAGCCCATAATCGCCTTCATGGATGCCGAAGCGAACAGGGCCGGGCACGCTGAGACCCGCAAGCTAGCGGCGATTATGTTCACCGATATGGTGGGCTTCAGCCGCCAGATGGGCAGTGACGAAGCCCGCATGCTGCGCCTGCTCGATGTCCACAATCAGATCATTCAGCAGGCTGTGGCCGAGCACCACGGGACGGTGATCAAAACCATAGGTGACGCCTTCCTGGTGGACTTCCCCTCGGTCGTCCACGCTGTGCAGTGCGCGCAGCAGATTCAGGCCCACTTCCGTGCCCACAATGCGGAAAAGGAAACAGTGGAGCAGATCCACGTCCGCATCGGCATTCACTCGGGCGACATCGTGCAGAGAGATAGTGATGTGTTTGGCGACGGGGTGAACATCGCCTCCCGGCTACAGGAATTAGCCACGCCAGATACCGTCTGCGTGTCGCAGGTGGTCTATCAGGAAGTCGCCAAGCGAATGGACTTAGGCACGGTAGTGTCGTTGGGCCGCCCGCAGTTGAAGAACATTGCCGAGCGGTTTCCAGTCTACGCCCTTCTGCCCGAACCACCCAAGGGGGTGCGTCAAACCTTACGGATACAACGACTGAAGCTCTCCCGTAGGGTGCGCCCTGCGCACCGAGTGGCGGCGGTGGTGCTGTTGGTGGTCGGTGCGGTGGGGTTGGGCAGATACCTCCATCGCTTCTCCATCCTCGGGCAGCCGCAGGGGGCTGCCCCTACAGTTTCCCCCGCCCCTGGGCAATCACAAGGAGTTGCCCCTACAACTGTCCAGCCAGCTCTGCCGTTTCCCGACAAGCCCTCCATCGTTGTTCTGCCCTTTGACAACATGAGCAAAGATCCCGAGCAGGAGTACTTCAGCGATGGCCTCACCGAAGTTCTCACCAGCGATCTCTCAAAGATCTCCAGCCTGTTTGTCATCGCCCGCAACTCGGCTTTCACCTACAAAGGCAAAGCAATCAATGTACAAGGGATAGGGAAGGAACTGGGCGTGCGCTATGTGTTGGAAGGCAGTGTGCAGAGGGCAGGGGAACAGGTGCGAATCGTTACGCAGTTGATTGATACGACCACCGGCGGACACCTGTGGTCCGAGCGCTATGACCGCCCCCTCAAAGACATCTTTGCCCTGCAAGATGAGATAGTGCAGAAGATCACGACGACGCTGAAACTCCAGTTGACGTTGATGGAGAAAGGGTTCAGCGTACGCAAACGCACGGACAACCTAGAGGCCTACGACTATTACCTGCGCGGGGTGGCATCCATTTTACAGGGGACAAAAGAGGCCAATGCCCAGGCACGGCAGATGTTTGAGAAAGCCCTGGCGCTGGACCCGCAGTATGCCGAGGCGTACGCGGGGCTGGGTGTGACCTACTATCTGGAGTGGAACTTTCGCTGGAGTGCGGACGCCCAGACCCTGGAGCGTGCGTTTGAACTGGCGCAACGGGCCGCTGCCCTGGACGACTCCCTGCCCCTGGCCTATTCGCTCTTGAGTTCTGTCTATGCGTATAAACAGCAGTATGACCCAGCCATAGCCGAGGGCGAGCGAGCCATCGCCCTCGATCCCAACAATGCGGACAGCTATGCATTGCAGGCGGTGGTGCTGAGCCGGGTGGGCAGGTCAGAAGAAGCCCTGAGAATGGTGGAGCAGGCCATGCGGCTCAACCCCCGCTATCCGTCCCGGTACTTAGCCGAATTAGGCTTTGCCTATCGCTTGACAGGGCGGTATGCCGAGGCGATCGCCACGCAGAAGGAACTCATCAGCCGGAGCCCCAATCATGAGG
>CAZAYE010000036.1:0-11749 GCA_964489255.1 uncultured Enterobacteriaceae bacterium | reverse complement strand
TCCCTCCCCACAGATAGGTTTGTGGGACAACTGGCACTTCAGCGGTCAGGCGAAATGCCGCTTTTTTCAGATCTGGCAGCGTCCCGATTTTAGGGATATAGCCACCCTGGCGCGTAAAGGGGCCGGTCTCTTCGACCTTCAGGTTTTCTTGGGCAGCAATCGCCGCGAGATCCTTGATCTCCTTCACTTGCGCGAGGAGAGCGTCGGCTTTCGCCTTGGCTTGCTGCTCAGCCTTTTCACTCTTCAAGCGTCTTTTTGCCTCTTCGGCGACCGTGGCAAAGTCGGGGATTGCCGAAGCGATTTTCTCACGCAGAGAGAGAAGGTACCACGTATCCTTTACTTCGATCGGTTCACTCACTTGTTGAGGGGACAAGCCAAACGCGGCTTCGATTAAAGAAGGCTGGCGTCCGAGGTCAGGCAGGGTCTCGTCGCGTGCCACTAAGGGAGTTTCTACCACTGTGAGGCCTGAGGCCTGAGCAGCGTCTGCCAGGCCTGTGCCACTCTGGACCTTCTCACGATCTGTGCGCGCCTGGTCTCGGGCCAGATCCTTCGCCCGCTCTTGCGCTAACTCCTGACGAATTTCTTCTTTGACGTGTTCGAGCGGACGCGCTTGCTCGGGCAGGGCTTCCTCTACCTTAATGATGTGGAGGCCAAAGGGAGTTTCGACCAGATCGCTGATTTCACCGGCTTTCAGGCTAAAGGCTGCGTCTTCGAACGGCTTCACCATGCGACCACGCGAAAAAGTGCCGAGCTCCCCTCCTTTGGTGGCGGTGGCCGTGTCCTGAGAGTAGGCCTTGGCCAGGGTAGCGAAGTCCTCGCCGTCGCGCGCACGTTTGAGCACGTCGGTGGCTAGGGTACGGGCTTTTGCTTTGTCTTCCGCCGAAGCCTCCGCAGAGAGAGAAAACAAAATGTGCCGAACGCGCACCCGTTCGGGGTCGGTGAAGCGGGTGTCTTTGTAATCAGTATAGAACTCCTGGATTTCTTGATCGGCAATCTGCACGGCGGCAGTAAAGTGTGTGACTGGATAGGCAACATAGACGAAGCGTACCCGCTCAGGCTGACGAAAAGACTCACGATGAGTGTTGTAAAATTCTTCCACCTCTTTGTGCTCGACCGTGACCTTGTCTAGCAAGTCAGCTGAGGCAACCTCCACAAAAGAGAGGTTCACTTTTTCAGAGGCGCGGCGAAAGAGGTCCAGGGCTTCCTCATCGGTAACCCGGATGACATCGCTCGTCAGCGACTGCAGCTTTTTGCTCAGCAGTTGAGAGCGTTGTTCTTCCTCGAACTCGCTTGGGGTTGCCTGGTAGAAGCGCAACAGCCGGGTGTATTGGACTTGGCTGAACTTTCCGTCGGCTTGAAATATTGGCATCGCCGTAATAGCCTGCCGTACCTCTTCATCATCGACCTTGAATCCTAACCGCTGCGCCTCTTCCTCTAGCAACCGAGCTGCGATGAGTTGATCAAGCGTTTGCCCCTTCAGGTCAAGAGCTTGAAGCATCTCCGGGGTCAGGCGGTCCTTATAGGCATCGCGGAATGCCGCTTTGAGGTTTCCATAGGCGCGTTGGAATGCGCGGGACGAAATCACCTGCCCGTTCACGTTAGCGATGACGTCTGGACGCTCCCCACTCACAGGTCCACCCACCCCCCAAAAAATAAACACCAGGACAATAATAGAAAACAAGACTTTAATGACTGTAGACCGGGTGCGTCGTCGCATGAATTCAAGCACTGGTTTAAACCTCCTCTCCTTCAGGCTATAATCCACAAGAGAAAAAAATCAACATCCTATCGCGACTTGCTCAGAGCAGGTAATTCTGCTAAAAACCTTGTTTTGCCAAGGCTGGTGTTGGCAACAAAAGGAATAAAACGATGGTTTTTAGCTCGCTGTGGGGAATGCTCTCTGATGACCTCGCTATTGATTTAGGGACAGCAAACACTTTAATTTATGTAAAGGGACAGGGCATTGTTTGTAACGAGTCATCAGTGGTCGCTGTACAGAAGGACTTTCGTGGCAGCAGGCGCGTCCTCGCGGTGGGCATTGAAGCAAAGAAGATGTTGGGCCGCACGCCGGGCAACATTGTCGCTATCCGACCCCTGAAAGACGGTGTGATTGCCGATTTCGAGACCACAGAGGCTATGCTCCGCTATTTTATTCAAAAAGTCCATAACCGTCGCACTCTGGTGCGGCCGCGGATCGTCATTTGTGTCCCGAACGGCATTACTGAAGTCGAGAAGCGCGCAGTCAAAGAATCCGCCGAATCAGCTGGGGCGCGTGAAGTATACTTGATGGAAGAACCGATGGCGGCCGCCATTGGTGCTGGCCTGCCAGTCACCGAACCAGTAGGGAACATGATCGTCGATATCGGGGGGGGCACCACCGAAGTAGCGCTCATCTCACTGGCCGGGATCGTCTTTTCACGCTCAGTGCGAGTGGGCGGAGACAAGATGGATGAGGCAATCATCCAGTATATTAAACGAAAGTATAACCTGCTGGTTGGCGAACGCACGGCAGAACTGATCAAAATTACTATCGGGTCGGCCTATCCTGGCGATGAGATTCAAACCATGCAGATCAAGGGACGCGATCTCGTTGCTGGAGTTCCCAAGACGGTAGAACTCTCCGACGAGGAGATCCGCGACTCCTTGCTCGAACCAATTAACCAGATTGTTGAAGCAGTACGTGTGGCTCTAGAGCGTACACCACCGGAACTGGCTTCGGACATTGTCGATAAGGGGATCGTGCTCGCCGGTGGGGGAGCACTCTTACGCAACCTCGATGTGCTGTTGCGTGAGGAGACTGGACTCCCGGTCATGGTGGCAGACGATCCGCTCACTGCGGTGGTGATGGGGGCAGGGAAGGCCTTGGACGAGCTTTCTCTGTTAAGAGAAGTGGCAATCCAATAGCGGGGAAACCGCTAGGCAAACAAGACTCATGCAGAGGCTGTTCCGTAGATATCGAGTGATCTTGACTTGTAGCTTCTTTCTCCTACTTTCGTTGTTTTTGGCTGCAGTCAATACACGAGCTCCGTACCAACTAGATCCAGTCGGGGTGCTGCTGCTTGAGGTGATGCACCCTTTGCAAGTTGGGGTGACTGCTCTAGGCCAAAGGACCGAACAAGTATGGGAGCGCTATGTCGCCTTGTGGGATGTCCATGAGCAAAATGAGATCTTGCGTCGGCGGCTGGAAGAGTTGGCAGGCATGGCGCAACAGGCCCAGGAACTCGATCTGGCTAATCAGCGTCTGGCAAAACTCCTCGCGCTCCACGAGGAACTCGGCACTATGGCTGTGGCTGCGCGTGTGATTGGCCGCAGTACCGTCGCTTGGGTCCAAACAGTGATTCTCGATAAGGGTGAACGTCAGGGGATCTCTAAAGGGATGGCCGTGCTCACACCCGAAGGAGTCATTGGACAAGTCCTGTCTGTCAGTCCTCACACCGCACGGGTGCTACTGATTTCTGACCCGAATAGTGGGGTTGATGCGCTCGTGCAACGGAGTCGAGTACGAGGGATTGCGGCTGGGACAATTGAGGGCGGGTGTATATTGAAGTATGTCCAGTGGGGGGATGAAGTCCAGGCGGGGGACCAGGTAGTGACCTCTGGCCTCGATGGGATATTTCCGAAAGGCCAGCCGATCGGGACTGTGGCACGGGTGGAGGCGAAGGACAGCCGGATGTTCCAAGACGTGGAGGTTATGCTCAGTGCCGAACTCTCCAAGGTGGAAGAAGTGCTGGTGGTCACCCCCGGTGTTGTGCACGCGGGAGAGTGACGTATCCGGCGAAAAGAGTAAACGGATGTTGCTGCTGCTGCTCTTCAGCGGTACCAGTGCCGTGTTGTTGCAGACCACGGTTTTTCATTATCTTCCCTGGATTCCGGATGTTCTCCTGATTCTGTGTGTCTACTTGGGGATCTACCATCGCTCCGTTGGCGGAGCTGCGGGCGCGTTCTTTCTCGGTTATGGCCTCGATCGCTGCTCAGGCGTGCCGGTGGGAATGAATGCGTTTGCTATGAGCTTAGTTTTCGCGGGAGTTGCGGCGGCGGCGCGCTGTTTGTGGCTGAACAACCCTCTTTCTGTCTTGTCCCTGGTGTTGCTCGCCGTTGTCCTCAAGACCAGCGCATTGCTGTTTCTTGGCGAGTTTGGTGAACTTGCCGTAGTGCTCCAGCCCATGGTGGCACGGTACGTCATGTGGGATGCGACCGTGGCCATGGTGCTGACGCCGCTGGTATTTACTCTGCTCTATCGCGGGGAGCCAGCCGACCACAGGACCTAGATGCTTGAGTCACAGAATGTTCTTCGCCCGCGAGAAGCCCCTCCCTCCTGGGTGCCTCGACTGGGCGTCGTTGCCTTGCTGATTCTCGTGGCATTCTCGGTGCTGATCTCTCGCCTGTGGCGTTTGCAGGTGCGGGAAGGAGGGGACCTCCGTGAACTTTCCGAGAATAACCGCCTGCGTCTCAAGCGTACTCCGCCTCTTCGCGGGGTCATCTATGATCGCAGAGGGCGAGTATTCGTCGATAATCGCCCCTCGTTTAACGTCGTGCTTGTCCCGGAAGATACGCCGGATGTCAAGGCGACTCTGCAGGCGTTGTCTGCATATGTCACCGACGGTGTTGCCTTTACCGGAGAAACGTTGCCGCGTAATTCCCGTCGTCCTTCCTATGAGGGAGTGGTGGTGGCGAAAGATATTGCCTGGCCCACGCTGGTGGCGGTCGAAGCTCACCAATTGGATATTCCTGGCGTGACTGTCGAGGTCAGTACCAAACGCCACTACCCTTTGGCTGGCTTGGCGGCTCACCTCCTTGGCTATGTTGGTGAGGTGAATCCGCAGGAGAGGGCGCTCTTGCCCGCGTATCGCCTGGGGGACCTGATTGGCAAATTCGGCATAGAAAAGAAATGGGAAGCGGATTTGCGTGGCCGGGGTGGGGGACAGCAGATCGAGGTTGACGCGGCGGGCAAGCGGCTCCGCGTGCTGGGAGAGGTCGAAGCGCGCGCGGGGCAAAGTTTGGTGCTGACTGTGGAGCAGGACTTACAGCAGGCGGCTGAAGTCGCCCTGGACGGGAAAGAGGGGGCAATCGTCGTTTTGGGCGTGCAGACGGGAGAGGTCTTGGCCATGGTGAGCCGTCCGGCGTTTGACCCTAACCTCTTTGCCCGTGGCCTCAAGACTGACGAGTGGCGCACCTTGATTGAGGACCCTCTCCATCCTTTGAATAATCGGGCGATTCAAGGCCAGTATCCGCCAGGCTCAATCTTTAAAGTCATCATGGCTGCGGCGGCGTTGGAAAAGGGAGTCATTACTCCGGCTACCCGTTTCTTCTGTTCGGGCGGGTTGCCGTTTGGACGGCGCGTTTTTCACTGCTGGAAAAAAGGCGGGCATGGCAGTGTTGCTGTGCAGCAGGCCATCGCGCAATCATGCGACGTCTACTTTTATCAGGTTGGGCAACGGCTTGGTATCAATGCGATTGCCGATTACGCCCGACGCTTTGGCTTAGGGAGCCCCTTAGGTATTGCGCTCGACCATGAAGCCCCTGGAGTGATTCCTGACTCAGCTTGGAAGAAGCAGGTGCTGAACGCTCCCTGGTATGCAGGAGAGACGCTGTCTGTGGCCATTGGCCAGGGGTATGTGACTGTCACCCCATTACAGATGGCGGTGGTAGCAGCAACAATCGCCAATGGTGGGACCGTCTATCGTCCCTACGTGGTCAAGCGAGTGATCAACGACGCAGGTGAAGTACTCAGAGACTATGCGCCTGAGGTAATCCAGACAGTGGCTCTGAATCCCCAAACTCTTCAACTCGTGCGTGATGGGATGCGAGACGTGGTCAACGGTCACACGGGGACAGGCAAGAAAGCCCAGTTGCCTGACATTCTGGTAGCTGGCAAAACTGGCACCTCTCAAGTTATTGCTGGAACTCGCGGCAAAGGCAAAGTCTTACCTAGACAGTATCGCGATCATGCCTGGTTTATTGCTTTTGCTCCGGCCGATGCCCCTGAGGTCGCTGTGGCGTGTCTGCTCGAGCATGCTGGCGAAGGCGGAGGCGCAGCCGCGGCCCCAGTGGTCCGCCAAGTGCTTGCCAGCTATTTTGCGCTCACCAGAGGAGAAGGACGAGATCATGCTGAGGTTCGATCGGCGGCTCATCTCGCATTTTGACTGGGTGCTCCTGCTGTTGGTCTTAACGCTGCTCAGCGTTGGCGTGGTGGCAGTGTATAGTGCTACCTATGAAGGTGGGCAGCCTCTCAGTTCTTGGACGACGCGGCAACTCAGCTGGGCTATCCTCGGATTGGTGGCTATGTTCATTGCCTTTGCGGTCGATTATCGACGGCTGGAAAAATGGGTGTATGTTCCGTATGGTTTTTCACTCTTGCTGCTCGTCCTGGTGCCGGTGCTCGGTTCAGCTGGGGGAGGAGCGCGTCGCTGGATCGATCTCGGCTTTTTTTCGGTCCAGCCCTCGGAGCTGGCGAAAGTCGCCCTTGTCTTAGTGCTGGCCCGTGACTTTCACCGGTATGCTCCGCTGCGCGGGTATGGGCTACGGGATTTGCTCTATCCGGCAATTGTCACAGCTATCCCGGCTGGGTTGGTTCTGGCCGAGCCGAACCTGGGCACCGCTCTGGTCCTGGGATTACTTTTCGTCAGTTTGGTCTTTGCTGCTGGAGTCCGGCTGGGTTCGCTCGCGCTGGCAGGGCTCGCCGGCGGGGGTATCTTACCCCTGCTGTGGCAGCACCTAAAACCCTATCAGAAACAACGCATGCTTTCATTTTTGAATCCTGACCTCGATCCGCTCGGCGCGGGGTATCATATGATTCAGTCTAAGATTACTGTCGGTTCAGGAATGCTGTGGGGCAAGGGGTTTTTACAGGGCACGCAGAACCGCCTCGATTTCCTGCCAGAGAAACATACGGACTTTGTGTTCGCAGTGATGGCTGAGGAGTGGGGGTTTTTAGGCGCCGTCGTACTGTTAACTCTTTATTGTGCCCTGCTCATGCGCTTGCTCATAATCGCCGCGAAGGCGCGCGATCGTTTCGGGGCCTTCGTTGTCGTCGGTGCGACGAGCATCATCTTTTGGCAGGTATTGATCAATGTTGGCATGAATCTGGGGATACTGCCGGTGGTAGGAGTGCCACTCCCTCTGTTGAGCTACGGTGGCTCGTCGTTGTTGACCGTGATGATCGCCCTAGGCCTGGCGCTGAATGTCAGCACCAGGCGATTCCTATTCTAATCACACAACGGTGGAAATGGCTTTGACAAGGTGAGCCTTAGGCACGGCACCGACGATTTGCTGTTGGACCTGTCCATCTTTAAAGAGAATCAGATTGGGGATCCCACGCACGCCGTAGCGGGCAGGTGTGCGGGGATTGTCATCCACATTCATTTTGACAACCTTGAGCTTGCCGGCGTACTCCCCGGCGAGCTGATCAACAATCGGCGCAATGGCCCGGCACGGTCCGCACCATGGTGCCCAAAAATCAAGCAAAACCGGGACAGGCGACTTCAGCACCTCATTCTCAAAAGTATCATCGGAGACATGCGCGATATTATCCGCCATCGATCTTCCTCCTTGTCGCAAAAGTTCTTCGTAGATAACAAAAAACTGAGGGAGAACCTAGCCTAGTACGGATTGCGGTCAGCGCTTCAGCCCGCAGGAGGCACCCTATGGGGTTCTCGCTGGGAGTTTGTTAGCAAAGCCCACGAGAGAAGCTTGGAGATGAAGATCTTGAACTTGCACGTGTGTTCCCGAATGAAACGATAAGCTGCGTATCGACCAGAGCAGCTTCGGGGAAAACATTCTCTCAGCCGAGACTGCAAAGGAAAAATATCGAACGGTGGTCATCCCCGGCATCGGGAAATGACCGCCCGGACTTTGCCGCCCGACTCCGCCGGGAGGGTGTCTTGCCGCTCGATCTCCAGCACGGAGTCATTTCCAACTACGCTACGCAAAATAACATCCAGGCTTTGACGTGTTCGCCACCAATTGGTGCCGTCGGCACAGATAACTCGGAGCACGAAACGGTGGAGCTCTTCTTGAATGATCTGTACCTGCACGATTCCCGGGACAGCTCGCAGGTCTTCCAGCACGGCTAACGCGTGCGCGACCTGTCCACCAGGGAGGAGAAGCAGATCGTCGGATCTCCCGACAATCTGTTCGATGGTTGGGAGGGTGCGCCCACACTGGCACGCCGACGGACTCAAAGTGACCACATCGCCCAGCTGGTAATTCAGCAAAACCGTTGCCCGGTTGGTCAGGTTTGAGAGAACCAGGTGCCCTGTTCCACCAGGCCCCAGTGTCCTCCCCTGTTCGTCCACGACCCGCACGGCGATGGCATCAAGGCTCAGGTGAAAACCCTCCCGCCGTTCGCACTGAAAGGCGATGCGCAATGCCTCCACCGCCTGGTAGTTCGAAAGCACTGGGACCCCAAATTCACGCTCAATGAGAAGGCGGTCTGGGTCAGCGATCCGTTCCGCTCCATACACCACCGCTTGCGGCCGAAAAACCGGGTAACCCTGCCCCCAGGCCCGGCGAAAGAGCGCACCGATGTAAGACCCATAGCCACTGATCACGTCTGGTCGAAAGGTGTTAATTTGTGCGATGTTTTCTTCAAAGGTATGCCTTGGCGAAAGAATCCTGCGAGTGAGATCAACCCTCTTGGGGACCCAGGCATAAGACTCGTAGAAATTCCGTATTTGAACGCTGACGCTTGCTGATCGGATCGCGCTCATTTCCCTGTAGCCAAACCGTCGTCCCACAAACTGTGCGAGCACGACTCGTTGCCTCTGTCCGTGCGCGAGGGCTAAGAAGAGGGCGGCTGGGTCGTAGTAAATATGCTTTGCCCGTCCGGAGGTCCCGCTGGATTGGATCTTGAGATTCTGATTGAGGGCATAATAGTGTGAGAGGAATCGCTCAGGCGCGTGGGCCACCTGTTCGCCCGTCAGGATGGGAAGCTGTGCGAGATCATCAGCGGTACGAAAGTCGCTCGGCTGGAGACCGGCTTTGTCCATGATCTCGCGATAGTACGGAACCGTCTTGTACGCGTGCGCAACCATAGCTTGGACCCGCCGGTTCTGCACAGTAAGGATTTCTTCCAGAGGGCGGTAAGGCAGTCGTGCTTCGGCCCGTGCATGCCACAGTGTGAAGGTGTTCCAGTAGGCTTTGTGTACCCAGTTCACCATAAATCGGTCGAGGGAAGTTTTGCAATGAAAATCTTGAACTAGTGCGTAATTCTCTACCTCTGATCACAGAAAACTTTTCTCGAGAAGCGTATTACCAGAGCTCAGCCGCTGGAAGCTCGGAAATGAAGGTCTTGAATTTTGGCATATCCTCTCGGAGAAAATCGACCTGTTGAATGTCTATTTGTATCGGCTCTTGGAGATACCTAAGGAACTGGGACCGTAACCGGGAAAGTACGGGTGGAGGAAGAGGCTGTCGCGTTACCAGTTGCAGCACGATGAGGTTAAGGCTCTCTTGAATGAGGCGAAATTGAGCGATTCCGCTGAACGTCCTGAGGATGAAATGGAACCCTATCGGGGATAGCAGCTTTCCACTAGGGAGCCTGAGCATGTCCCGATCTCTTCCCTCAGGTGAAGTGATAAGGGGAAAGGGCGAGTCGCAAGGACACCTTTCCGTAAGGAGTGTACAAAGATCTCCGAGACGGTAGCGAATAAAGGGCATAGCAAAAGCATCAAGGTTGGTAAGAACAACCACGCCCGACTTTCCTCCGCTAGCCGACCCATCGCCGTCCAGGCACTCCAACAGCACGTGGTCGGCAATTACATGAAGCCCTCTATGAGTTGGGCACTCTGCGGCGATTCGTCCGGCTTCCCTCGCCGCAGAGAAATTGAACATCTCGACATTAAGGTCAGTTCGCAGTCTCTCTTTCATCACTTCGTCACAGATCTCTGCTGAGGTGATTAAAACTCTGGGACGAACAATCTTGCTCAAGCGATAGTCAACATTATGCAGGAGCGCCCGGAGGACGGTCGGATAGGCCCAGAGGATGGAGGGTCGTATTTTTTGGAGTCGCCGAATCTGCTCGTCAATTGAGAGGAGCGAAGGAACGACCTCAGCGCAGTACAGTCCGAAGCGATGATGGAGCCGAAAAGGGCGCTGCCGTTCAGGACCAAGAAACGCCAGTCGGTCTTGATAACGAAATCCTATGGAGAGCAACGTCCGAAATTCGAGCAAGCGCCGTGTGGTTGCCTCGCTTTCAGTGACATAGACAGTAAAAGGTTTTCCGGTAGATCCACTTGTGTACAAGAGGTAACAGGAAGAGAGATCTGTTCCCTTTGCTGTAATACTTGCTACCCCGGCAGCGCGAAGAGCCTCCTTGGTAGTGACCGGGATGTATTGCAGATCCTCAAGCGTGCGAATGTCTTCCGGGGCGAGCCCTGCAGAGTTGAACAGTGAATGGTAATAGGGGACATTGTCGTAAGCGTATCGGAGCACGGCGCGCAGTTTGCGTTCCTGCAACGCTCGCAACGCAGCAGGAGGCAGTTTAGGGTTGGGCAGCAGTTTTCGCAGTTCCAGGAGTTCCCTGATCATCCCTAGAGCTTCGCCGATCATGACAACGGCTCCTTCTCGTAGGCATGCGCGACTATAGCTCGAACCCGCCGGCTCTGGACGGCGAGAACAGCTTCGAGAGGGCGGTACGGCAGCCGCGCTTCAGTACGTGCGTGCCACCCTATAACCGCATGCCAATATGCTGTACGCCCCCAGTCCCCCGTCATGTTTTCCGCATTGCCTTGGCAGCGACAAAACTGCCTGTGTAGTAACGCCACCGCGTGTGTTCGAGTCGTTGCGCGGCAATCAACGCTCGCTGTACTAACGCTGTCAGTGGCGACCAGTTCAATTTCTTGGCGAGAGTGACGGCTGCCACTGCCACCAGCCGGGGATTGTGGAGAATGGCAGTTGTTTCCTCGACCTGGAAGCCAGCGGTTTCCAGCTCGTTCCGAAGCTCTTCCACTCGATAAGAGCGGCCGAGGTAATACGGCACATAGCCTAAGCGGGCTGCCAGCCGCAAAAGTGGGTCAAAAATGTTCTGTCTGTTGTCTAAGGCGATGATCAGCCGTCCGCCGGGTTCCAGTACCCATGCCAGCTCGCGCAGGCTGCGACCCAAATCGCGGGGATCGGCAAAGTGGTCGAGTGTAGAGGGGGAAACAACAAGAGCAAACGCGTTGTTGGCAAAAGGCAAGCAGCGTGTATCGGCTGCGGCGTAATGGGCCCGCCGGTTGAAAATTCGATTGCGCGCCTGCCGGACGATAGTTGACGAAACATCCATACCGACTACTACTCTCTCGTCACCGTTAAGATCAGCCAGAAACGCATCCGGACCCATCGCCTCCTCGAAGAGGTCAGTTTTAAGGACTCGGCCTGTTACTGGCATGCCTCCCCAACGTTCGATCAGTGCCAGATATGTCTGGCGCTTCAGGGTGCCAAGAAAATCGTCCAGGTAATGGGGTTTGTTCCCCCACGCTTGGACAATATTGTCCCAATACACTGCATTCTCTATGGGTGCTGGTTCACCCGGCAGTCGCGCGTTGGGTTTGGCACGGCAAAAATCCCAGCGCCACGGGCCGAGCTTGACGTAGCCCATTACACCAATTGGCTGCCAGCCTGCCTTCTCCGCGTGTCGTAAGGCTGGTTTGTTCTCCGGCATGACAACGGCCACCAAACGTCGATACCCGGCATCTCGAAAATGTCGTGCTTCATATGTTGTCCGCAAAGCAGGGATGTTCTGACCGCGAGATTCAGGCGAGGTAAAAGA
>CAZAYE010000035.1:2836-11790 GCA_964489255.1 uncultured Enterobacteriaceae bacterium | reverse complement strand
TGGTCCCTCCCCACTCGCCCACCCATGGACCTTGAAGCGCGTCTGAGAGGGCATCATTTGCGCGAAGTCCCTTAGCTTATTGGGGGTGGCCCGGTCCTTGAACACATCCGAATCCCGGCAGAACTTGAAGGTGAGCCCGTCAATGACTTCGTCGCTCTGGTCACAGGGGGGATCCGGCTGTAAGTTTCCCAGGTTGGTGCCGCCAAGCGGGCACCCGGGTTCCGCGATTTGCTGGATCGGAACCACTGGCGTCGGTGCCGGCGCGGTCTGCGCGGGCGGGGATTTCGGCTCAGCCAACTCTGGAAAGTCATCTTTGGGTTGTCTCTGCACCTGCAACGGAGCACCTTGCCTTTGCTGAATGAAATGGGTCAGCTCATGGGCGAGCAGCCGTCGGCCTGCGACACTGGCAGGGGAATACTGCCCAGCGCCAAACACGATGTCTCGTCCCAGGGTATAGGCGATGGCATTCAGCGACCGAGCCGACTCGCTCGCCGTGGCACCGGTATGGACGCGGACTTCGCTGAAGTCATGAGCGAACCGCCGTTCGAAATCGGCTCGCAAGGGCTCCGGCAAAGGTTGGCCCCCGTTCTGTGCCCTAGAGATCTGTTGCTCCGCCGCTGCGGTTACCCCCGGAGAACTCAGGGGCTTTGATTTTAGTTGCGCGTGTTCCTGTTCCTCCTCGCACTTGGCGCACATCCGCTGAATGCGTTTGCCGTCCTCGATTTCCTTTATCGCCCCGCATCCGCACCCTCCACACTCTCTCTGCATGTGCGGCGGAGCGACGAGAGCCGTCGTAGCATTTCCGCTTCTCGTGACAGCATCAGCCACCCGGTCCGCCTCTTGCTCAAAGCGGTCGCCAGGCTGATTCACGGTGAGCTTGGTCTGCATCACATCAGCGTCAAAGAGCCGCTGCGCCGTTTGATTTCCCATCCTGAGATTGCCCGATCCTCGGTGCACCGAGGCGGCGAGCCTCGGCTTTGCCGGCTGTCCAGGCTGCGCGTGGTTGACCCAAGCTTGGCTTTGCCTAGACACCGCCGGGCCCTCCCTGAAGGGATCGCACCACGGTCCGCGCCACTTCTCCAGCAACTCTGGTTTCGTTATTCGCCAGACCCTGCGGCGTGCCCAGCTCCGTTCCTTCCAATGCCCGCCGAACCTCCGCTTCGATGAGAGCGCTCATCCGGTCAAGGTTTCGCAGATCGGCCCCTATCAACACGATATTATCGATGTCGATGATGTGTGCTTGACCGCTCATGTCTTCATCAACCTCAAGTGAGAGCCGAACTCGGCCTCGGTGAGCAGTTTGTCGATCTTGATGTATTCGCGGCGCGCCGCGTGGAGCACATGGTCCATCCGGATGGGCGTGTTTTCGCCCGCAGCGAGGAACGCCGCATTTAACGCAATGTTGCGGATGTTGCCACCGCTAATCTCCAATCGGGCAAGAGCCGTCAGATCCAAGGGCGCAAGCGGGGCCTCGGGTGGAAACACTTTCTGCCAGATCAGGCGGCGGTTTTCCCCATCGGGAAACGGGAACTCGACAAGGAACCGGAGGCGGCGCAGAAACGCCCGATCGAGCGCCGAACGCCGGTTGGTGCAGAGAATCGCCAGCCCTCGGTAGTCTTCCATGCGCTGCAGCAGGTAGTTGACCTCGATATTGGCGTAGCGGTCATGGCTGTCTTTTACCTCGCTGCGCTTGCCGAACAGCGCGTCTGCCTCATCAAAGAAGAGGATGGCGCCGGACCGCTCGGCGGCATCGAAGACGTTGCGCAGGTTCTTCTCGGTTTCCCCGATGTACTTGCTGACCACGCCGGCCAGGTCGATGCGATAGAGATCCAGTCGGAGATGATTGGCGAGGATTTCGGCGGCCATCGTCTTGCCGGTACCGCTAGGGCCCGAGAACAATGCGCCGATCCCGCGCCCCCGAGGCAGCCGCGCGCCGAACCCCCAGTGTTCGTAGACCTGCGAACGTGCCGCCACCTGATCCGCGATCTCACGCAATTGGCGCATCAAGTCGTCCGGCAGGACGATGTCATCCCACGTGTAGCAGGGAGTCAGGCGCTGGGCGAGACTGCCGAGCTGCCAGCCGACTTGCTCACGGCAGGCTTGCCAGAGGTCTTCGGCGGCAAGCCTGAAATCTCCCGAACGCGAGCGGGCTTTGGCGACCGCGGAGTTCACCGCTTGCGGGATGGCACTGGGCCCGAGATCGAACTGCTGAACGATCGCGTGGATCTGTCCATCCACCGAATTCGCGATCCCCTGAAGCGATCTCGTCCAGAGCTCGCGCTGCTCGGCAGCGTCCAGCTTCGGCACCGCGATATGCAACATCTGCCGCTGCGTGTGCCAGCGCTCCCGCCCGCCGATGAACAGCACGCCGCCGTAGCGTTCGATCCAGTCGCGTGCGGCCGCGGTCAAGAGGCGGTCGGCGGGATCGAAGTCCGCTGTATCCACGTACAGGGCGATGCGTGAAAGCACGGCTTCCCGCTCCATCACGTGGAGCGATGGGTGGCGCTCGGCGTCCTGGAGCGGCAGACGCCTGAGGTCGAAGGTGTAAAGCTGCAATCCGGCTCGCGCGCAAAACTCGCTGGCTATGGCCTTCTTGCCCGCGCCGGCGGGACCCGTAAGATGAAAAGGCGGCCACGGCTGGCCAGTGGCCGCCTCCGCCCATCGAACCAGTTGGTCAACCAACTCGCGATGCGCTCCCGCCATGGGCGCAGACGGTACCGGACGCACCAGGTAAACCACGCTTTCGTCGATCCGATTGATGCCCCGCACGTAGTCGGCAATCCGCTCGTCGATCCGCAGAGGCCATGAGGATTGACCCGCGCTCCCCTCACCCAACGTGAGCAGCCTGAAACGGCGCAACGGGGCGGACGGAACAAGCGCCACTCGGGCCGACTCGCGATGCTCGCGGGTTTGGCAGAGTAGGCTCAGAACCAGGTGAGGCGTGGCACAGCGTGCGTTCACGTCATCCTGGAGATAGGCGCAGAGCGTGGCGAATTCCGGATCCTCGTCAACCGCGAAACAGAGCAGAACCGCATCGCGCTCGAATGGACTTAGCCCGAACGACCGCGCCAGCGCTTCCAGGGAGGGGATCCCGCCTTCTTCTGTGAGGTTCTGCTGGCGGATCGCAAGCTCGGCTTCGATCTCTTCTAATGCGCGTGTAATCGCACAAGATTCCGCATCTTCCTTGTGGAATCGGCTTTCTTCATCGTCCATGCCACCCAGCAATCTGTCAGCATGGGCGTCGCTGATGACGACGCTGCGGTGGTTTGCCAAGGGATCTTGCTGCCACTGGTGCCGAAGCCACCGCACCTTGCGCCGAAACAGCAGCCGGAGACGGCTTACTTCAGCGCGGAGATACGCCTGATTGGCTTCCGTCCAGGTATTCGCTGTCATGCTTGCGATGCTTTCCGCCATGGTTCGTCTCTAGGTTACCTGGAACGTCACGTCTTCCATACTTTGAACGCCGTTGACCATGACCCGGACCGGATAGAACCCCGCAGGGGTGGGCGGCGTAGTCAGCCCCAAAGCGACGAGCGAAACCTGGATCAAAGTATCTGTCTGCGGCCCGCCGGGGCCCGGATCCTGCACCGGAATCGACACGTCTCCGACCAGCACCACGCTCTTCACTCCCGATTGGAACAGCCGTCGGCCGATGACCGTGAGCACCGCACCGGCAAGTGCACCGGCTGCAACGCTGGGTGGATTGAGGCCGGAGATCTCGGGCGCGAGCAGAAATACGCAGTGGTTCGAGCTTTGCCTGTGGTCATCCACGCCAACGACGCTCCTATCCAGTCCACCCTCGACTACTTCAGTTGGCCGCAGAATCTGCACCTCGACGGTCTGCGGCCCAGGCCGGAGTTGATCCGCCGCTGGAATCGGGCGCGGCAAGGGATGGTCGGCATCGGCGGGATATATGTCGTCGGGGACAACGATGCGGATCTCACGGTCGGATGCAGGCTGGACTCCAATGGGCTCGAGGTCACCCAATTTGACCCAGGTCTGAGCGGCGCGAAAATTCTCGCCCTCGATGGTGAGCTCTTGGAGAACGTGCGCCCGGATGTCGCCGATTGGTTCGCCGGGCAGCACCGGAGTGCGATAGACGTTCGCAATCTGCGGTCGCTTGGAAATGGCCAGGTGAATCCGGCGCGTCAGTACGGGAGCCGCGAGAGTCTTGAGGCGCCGGCTTTCGATCTGAACGACACTCACGGTATAGGCGGCGGAAAGCCGGTATGGTCGTGTTAATGCGGTCCAGACCTTGGAAAGATCTTCCAAGCTGATGGGGTCCAGGCAAATCTTGAGGTGTTCAAACTCGCCGCGCAGACTCGAATGGAGGATCTGAGTCGGCGGGGAATTAATAGTCATCAGACTGTCCGTGACCACCGGATAGTCGTGCAACACGCGCATGGCGCTGCCTAACAAGAAGTGTGCGCGCGTTTCATTCACCATACCGGCATCGTCGGTGGCGCCGTAGGCGGTCAGCATGTAATGCAAAACCAGGCTCAGCGGCGGATGACCGTACTCGCTCGGGTGGCCTTGTCCGGGGATCATCTGATTTTTGAGAGCGCCGTTTTCCGTGGCGCGGTAGAGAAAGAGGTTGACCCTGGTGGGTTCTGCGGCCTGCGTGTCGTCTTCCGGCGGCGGGATACTGATAGTCACCTGAAGATCTGTGCGAACCATGCCGGCAGGCAGTTCCATGCGGTCCCGCAGAAGCGCCTGAAGCGTTGCACTGACTCCGCCGACGGCCAGAAAGTTGCTCATGCTTCAGCTCCGATAATTCCGCACTCGGTAATAGGCAGCGAATCCGACCGGAGCTGGAGAGCTGGGCCTGGCGAGGGTTGGTGTAGATACCGTTGTTGCGCGGACTTCCACTCGGCCAATCCGTACGTGAATTGGTAGTTGAGCGGATGGCGTCAGCGAGGAGTGAGGGGGGACTCTCGGAAAGTCAAGGACTGTGTGAGATTCAGCCAGAGCCGGGCGGATCGTTGGGGCGGGCAGCGCCGTTTCGCGCAGAGGCCGTTCGGGCGATAGTTCCGGCAGCGCAACCCCCTGCTTGTGGCTGGGTTCCTGGATCACCATTGCAGAAGTGGATGGTAGACTGCTCGCATGACGTGCAGGTTGGCCCGCGGCCTCGATGGCGTGGACAACAGACGACGGGGTGTGCAGGTCGCGCTTAACTTCGCTCTCCGTGACGTCTTGGCGTTCCGTAGGAGACGGCGGAACTGCGGGATCCAGGCGTTGTGGCGGTTCCATGGAAGCCGCCTGCGCTTCGCGTGCATTTGGCAGCACGTACCACCGTGGCGCCGGCGGTGGCCCGAGCGATGGCGTCCTAAGAGTGGCCGCCGGCCCTCCGACGGAGGGGTGCTTAGAGGTGCTGGGTTCTGTCCCAGAGAGGCGCTGGATGGAAGGAGTATGATGTGTCGGCACCACGGGAGACGGTTCCCCATGTTCTTCTGACGAACTCGCGCGTAACGGAGCCTGAGTAGCTGTGTTGCCAGTAGTGGGTGTCTCTGCCATAGCGAGGTCGCGAGCAATCCCATGCGTTTCCGTCACTTCATCCACGTGCCTGCCGATCTCCGGTCCAAACGGCGAAGGCGGCGGTGTCTGGATCGGTGTCGCAGGCAACCCCGCACCGCGTCGCGCTAGGTTGACGAGGAAGCTGCTCATTGCGCTGCCCCCTGCATAAGTTCTTCCTCCAGCAATCGAAGAAACTTCCGGCGCTTTTCAGCGCTCATTCTGAGGATCTCCGTGGCGCTCCAGTGGTAGTGATAGGCCAACAAATGGACCTCACGATAGAGATGGTGCATCTCAGCCTTCAACTCCTGAATCAAGTAGCTGGCCGTGTCGAAGATCGCGCTGAACGCGGCGCTGCAAACCGGGCACGTAAGGTGCAAAATGATCTCGGCTTGCGGATCCAGCTCGGCCATGCGGCCTGGCAACTGCTCAGCAAGTGCAGCGGGAAGCTTATCCACCGGGTGTCCATCGGCAGAGGTGGCCGATCGGACGCACTGCCGGAGCAAGAGATCCGCGGCCGCAGCCACGTCAGTGCGTGCTACCACGGCCGCAGCCTCTTGATCGGCTCCAGTGGGGAGCCGGAAACGTACGACGGTGGAAACGCCGTCTCCCTGCCTGACGGTAAGCTCGTGCTCCTGTACGGTCTCGCCGTAAGGGGGAAGTAGCAGGTCGGCGACGTCTACCTCGACTTCCAGTTTTTCCTGGCACTCTGGCGCAGGGCAAGTGAGAAGGCACCGCAGCCGGTTCCCCGACGTCAGGCGGCGCAGGTGTAACAGGAGCGCCTCGCGGTCCCCAACCGTGAGGGAGCGGATCGCCTCCCGGCTCATCGGCTCATTTGGTCCCAACCGGGTGATGCACCGCGTGAGCGCTTCGGTGACCCATTGGGCGGGCAGCAGCCCCTCGCACTCTTCGGTCAAGAAGAGCTGGTCTTCACCCGTAAGCGGGCGCAAATGCACTTCGCGCCAGTGCCCGCCGTTTGCGCAGTAACCGCCAGGAATGGTGGTGGCAACCGGATTCGTCATGCCCTTATGCCGGTTCTGTGAAGGTCGGTTCGCTCGGTTCCGGTACGCTCACATCGCGTTCCCAACCTTCGTTTTCAAGCTTGATGGTTTGGATGGCGATGGCGTTGGCGTTCGCGTCCAAGTCGGGCAACGACTGGTATTCCGAAACCCAGCAGCGAAAGAGGTTGTAGGCAAGAACCTTTTGGCCGGCTTCGTTGTACACCTCGATGCTGATGTCCTTGCGGAAGTCCTTCAACGAAACCTCTGCACCGAGGCCGGCGCCGAAGTTCCAGACCTTATTCGCCCAACGCTCGAACTCCAGATCGTGCGTGACCCCCCGTTCAAGCGTGACTGCTTCGTACTTAGTGCGGCCCGGTGACTTGCGGCTGGTGCTCGGGTCGCCGCCCTCGCGGTGCTCAACCATCTCGGTCGAGCGCTTGAGCGCGCTCACTTTGCTCACCCCGGCCACGTAGCGTCCGTCCCACTTCACGCGAAACTTGAAGTTCTTATACGGATCAAAGCGGTTTGCGTTGACAGTGAATTGGGCCATGGCGTTGACTCCTTAGGTCTGGATCTGACCCGCGATCTGGCTGATCTTGATGATCACGAACTCGGCGGGTTTGAGCGGTGCAAAACCGACGAGGATATTCACGATCCCCAGGTTGATGTCGTTCTGGGTGGTGGTTTCCTTGTCGCACTTAACGAAGTACGCCTCGCGCGGTGTTTGGCCCTGGAAGGCGCCCTGACGAAACAACGTCTGCATAAACGCGCCGATGTTCAGTCGGATCTGCGCCCAAAGCGGTTCATCGTTCGGCTCAAAAACCGCAAATTTGGTCCCGCGGTACAAAGATTCCTCCAGGAAAAGCGCGAACCGCCGAACTGGAAGGTACTTCCACTCAGAGGCTTGCACGTCCGCGCCGTCCAGGGTGCGAGCGCCCCAGGAGATCGTGCCGATGATGGGGAAAGTGCGCAGGCAGTTTATGCCGAGCGGGTTCAAGGTCCCGTTCTCGGGATCGGTTAGCACGTAGCGGAGTTCGTTGACGTTGCGGAGTGTCGTATCGATACCCGCAGGCGCCTTCCATACGCCGCGGTCGTTGTCGGTGCGGGCGTACAAGCCTGCCATCGTGCCGCTGGGGGCGAAGTCACGCAGCCGGAACTGATTGAGCGGATCGGCAATACGCAGGCGGGGGAAGTAGGTGGCCGCGTTGCGGTTGCGCAGACCGGAGTTACTGTCGAGGAAGTCCTTCATTTCTTGTACGGTATCGAGGTTAGATGGAATGTCTACAATCAGAAAAGCGCGGCGCTCGAGGCAGTATGCTTCCGCCGCGCTGTAAACGTTGAAGGGTTCCGGTGCCGAAAGATCCGCTGCCCGCGGGATACAGAGGATGTTGAATATGTCGACATCTTCGAGCGCGAACAAGCCGGTCTTGTTGGCGCGGACGCCGATGATGTCATTCGCGACAGGAAGGTTCCCGTTGTCGCCCACGATGGGATTTGCCTGAAAGCCAGCCGCAGTCCCGCCGAGCGAATACTGCTGAACATTGGGTGTCACGCCGAGCAGGCCAAGATCGGCGGCAGTGTTTCCTCCCGCCTCCGTGAACGTAAGGGTGATGCCCGGATCAAAGGCGCTGCCGGGCGTGTTTGGATTGCCGGCGCGGCCGGTGAGCACACGGAAACGCCCTCCAATGAGCTGGACGCTTGCGTTCGTGTAGCGCGGATCGTTCGCGTTAGCTGCGCGCAGCGCGGCCTCAAGCAGTCCGCGAGCGTCCTGCAAAATCGCTGTCGGAGTAGCACCCGCTGGGGCGCGGGCCAGCGTGACGAGACGGGCAATATCCCCTGCGAGTTGCGCGTTGAAAGTACGCGGTGGAGCAGTTGCCGCAAGGGTCGCGGAGTTGAGCACATTGCTCACGGTACCGGTTTGAGCTGGACGTCCGGTGCCGAGTGGGTTCGGTGGCACTGGCACTTGCACCATACGCGAGCCTTCATTCACTACCTCGACGGCCGAGTTTGGCACACTCGCCGTCAGGGTTAGGTTCCGGAAGGTTTCGGTGCGCAGGACCGGCTGAGTGCCCGACGGCGAGACTTCCGAGACGGTGAGATTGAAGAGGGTGTTGGGGTCCGTAGTATCGTAATCCACGTCCAAGCGAACGAAATTGCCCCACGTGCCCGGGTCGTCCACGGACACGCCTTTAATCAGTCGCCCGGCGGTGACTCTGAGGGAATTGACGGACGAGTCGTCCAAGAGGTCGATCCTGGCGGTGGCGAACGAGTTCCCGGTCCGTATCACATAGGCCTCGGTTCCCCCATTCAAGAAGAACTGCTGGATGGCGTAGCTCGCTTCGCTGAGCGCATCGAGGCCCCCCATCTCTCGCTCGAAGTCGGCGAAGCTGAAGATCTGGATGGCCCTGTTCATGGGGCTGCGCGCGAAGTAAGCGATGAAAG
>CAZAYE010000035.1:0-2826 GCA_964489255.1 uncultured Enterobacteriaceae bacterium | reverse complement strand
GGGCACTTCCTCGATATAAACTCCAGGGAAAGTAGGTCTTACCGGCATGGGGTAATTCTCCTATCCGATGGGCACGCGGGATCAGGTTGCGGTGCGGCCGACGATGATCTCAAGGACCGCGTCTTGTCCCGTCGTGTTTGTGACCAGCAGTTTATCGAGCGGAGCAGCAGGATCCTCCAGCAGATCCAGGCTACCTGCCCCAACCAGAAAAACCGCGTCGTTCAGGACTCGTTCCGGAGTAGTGTTGTCGTGTACCTGGTACTTAAGGTTGTTCCCGTATCTGGTCGAACGGATAAGCAGCAGCTTCACCTTCCCTGCAGCGCCAGGCTGCACATCCACAGTTATCGCGGTTGGAGCGGCGGTTGAATCCAGGATTTTTACCTCAATGCGGTCGTATGCATCCACTTGCATTGCATTGGTGACGATAAGGTTGGGTCCAGACTGTATCTCCAAATTGAGCTTCCAGGAGATGTTGGTTGGCATACGCTGCACTCCATGAGTTCATTCGTTGACGCCTAGGGGATAGTGTCCAAAATAAGGTTATTCAATCCTCCTTACCTTGGCACTCCAAATTCATAGCGATTCACGATATGTAATCGCGTTATTCCTCCATTTTCGGGATCGCTCCAAAAGTCTCCTCGTACTGGCCGAGTGACTCTTGGAGAGTCTCCAGAAAAGCCCTGGCGGACATCGGGCCGGTAACAATCCTGGTATGAAATCGTGCTTCCTCGTTCTCGCGGTAGTATTGACCAAAGTCGAGCACGAACTCCAAAGCATTATGACCGACCTGAAAGTAGTTGGCGTACCGCCCTTCTCGCTGACCCGCATCTCGGGGATCGTCGGTGTTGTGAGCCACTGTCCCTCCAGTACAGAGTATCGATAGCTTCGTATCTATTAACACTCACTGTGATGAAATCCTGCGTATCTAATAATGCAATGGTAGTGCCAGACTATGCAGACCATTGCCGTGTTCAGCTAACTGCTCACAAAAGCTCGATTTTCCCTCAGTGCGGCCTGTATTTCCTTTCCAGCCTCACCGTCTTAATGTAACAGGAAGACGTTACGTTTGTGCGAGCAGAAGGAGAATTTTCAAGCGGCTAAGAAGATAGCAGCGCCAGGAAGGAAACGAGAAAGATGTGCCCGTCCAATAGGTCAACTACAGTAGGCGAGAAAAAGGAGGAGGGAGTTCACCATGTAACATCGTCTGTGACCACGTTGATACATCGCCGAGGAAAATGTTACATCTGGGAGTTACTAACTTTGCACTTTACTTCCCGTCATTGTTGCTTGCGCAAGATGGTATTTCGTCATCTTGCGATACAAGGTCATTCGCGACCACTGGAGCTTCTGCGCAGCCAAGCTTTTGTTCCAATTGGTGGAAAAGAGCGCGTCGAGCAATTGGTCTCGCTCGTCCTGTGGGAGCTCAGCTGCTTCGTGCAGCCGCTTACGGAATTGTGGTGGGAGGTCTGCGAGCGCGATCTTGCGTGAAGGATGGTTCACGAAGGCCGCCTCGATGAGATTTCTCAGCTCTCGCACGTTGCCTGGCCAACCATAATGCAGGAAAGAGGTGAGCGCTTCCTCAGTCAAACCTTTAATATCTTGCCCAAACTGCCGGTTCATTTCGTCAATGTAAAAATTACACAACGCCAGGAGGTCTTCTTTCCGTTCTCGGAGAGGAGGCAGATGAACACTGGCTACGTTGAGGCGAAAATAGAGGTCGGACCTGAATTTTTCTTCAGCCATCAACTGTTCGAGGTTACGATTGGTCGCGGCGATCACTCGAATGTCCAGTGGAATGCTCTTCTTCCCTCCCAGACGATCAACTGCTTTCCCCTCAATCGCCCGCAGGATCTTTGCCTGCGCATACGGACTCATATCACCGATCTCGTCAAAGAAGATAGTTCCTCCATCGGCAAGCTTCAGCTTTCCCTCCTTGAGGGCGTGCGCGCCGGTGAAGGCGCCACGTTCATAGCCGAACAATTCACTCTCCAATAGACTGTCGGGAATGGCGGCACAGTTAATGCACACGAAAGGCTGCTGCCTCCGCCGGCTGTTCTGATGAATGAAGGCTGCTGCCAATTCTTTGCCGGTGCCGGTCTCTCCAGTGATAAGGGTATTACAATCGGCTGCCGCCACTTTCCCGAGATACGTCTTGATCTCTTGCATCGCCGGGCTGGTGCCGATCATGCCTTGACTGTTGGCGGGACTAAAACTTAGAGTGAGTTGGGACGTGCGAGCGTCGGTTTCTCCTTGGGGGAGCGGCACTGGCGGACAGCAAGAGGCGAGACAGCGTTGGACACTGGCCAACACCTCTTCGTATGAGAAGGGGTGTCTGAGATAGTCAGCGACTCCAGCCCGAAGAGCGGCAATGGCCAACTCTTCAGAACTATTGGTCGCTAGGATAATGACCGGAGGCTTGCGGGAACACCGGCAGAGCAGGTGCACGATTTCTCTCCCATCTCCGGCAGCGTCGAGTGCAGTATTGACAATGACCAGATCCAAGTGGTGCTGGCACAAGGAATGGAGGAGATCAGTCGAATCGAACGAGATGATGACTTCGAACCCTTGACACCGTAACAATGCGTGCAAATGTCGCCGGAGGGTCTCATCGCGTTCCGCAAGCAAGATCGCTGGCTTCTTCATCCACCGCTCCTCGGACTGGCAAGTCTTCAGCCAGTAAAACAAGTCTCAGACCCCCAGGGCATGTAGCCTTAAGGAAAGACGGTTTTTCAAGAATCAAGCCCGATACATTCTTTTAAAAACGAATTCTGTATATTCGAGTTTTACCAATTGGAGTAGCGAAAAGCGGTCAGGTTCTGCGATACT
>CAZAYE010000034.1:0-11922 GCA_964489255.1 uncultured Enterobacteriaceae bacterium | reverse complement strand
CGAACTGCCGAACTGCTTGCGCTCGTTTGCATAGGTGGCGCTGACTTCCAGGGCAGCTTGCGCTAACCCGGTGGCCCGGCCGCCCGTCTGTAATCGTCCTGCGGCGAACCCCGCCATCTGCAAATAGAAGCCTTTGTTCAGTCCCCCTTCTTCGCCCACGAGGTTCTCGGCAGGGACAAAGTAGTTGTCGAAATTCAGCACGTAAGAGTGCATCCCACGATAGCCCAACGTAGGAATCGCATTGCCTTGAAGCATACCGCCGGTCGGCTGGCGCATTTCGAACGAGTGGCCGGGGAAGGGATCCTTCTCAACGATAAACAGAGAAAGGCCTCGCGCACCGGAGCGCGGGTCAGGATTCGTGCGAGCCAGAAGAGCAATAATGTCCGCGCGTCCAGCAAACGTACACCACGCCTTGGCACCGTTAAGGACAAAACCTTGCTTGCCGGCGACTGAAGCCGCTTCAGCACGGCATTTCACCGATGCGACGTCCGATCCAGTGTCCGGCTCGGTCACTGAGATTGCCACCATCAGCTTGCCCGCAGCGATCGGTAGTAGCCATTTTTTCTTCTGTGCCTCTGTGCCTCCGCGTAGCAACGCTTTGGTAAGAATCTCTGGCCGGGTAATCAAACTGCCAGCCACGCCTAAGGATGCGGCAGACAATTCTTCGGTGGTGATAATCATCGCCAGATTGCCCATCCCGCCGCCGCCGTACTCCTCTGGAACAGACATGCCGAAGAAGCCGAGTTCGGCCATCTGCTGAATGATGCGCTCCGGAATCAACTCATCATGCCGGTGTACCCGCTCGGCGATAGGCGACACCTCGCTTCGAGCGAACTGGCGTACCGACTCGCGGGTCATCAGTGCGACTTCACTCTCTAACCAAGAATTATTGGCTCCGCGGTTGGCAATCATTGACCTACCGATCTGACGGAAGCGGCTTTCGTGCCCGCCGGCGCGGATTGCCGCCTTGACCTCCGATCGCCCTAAGGTGTCAGCAAGAAAAGCCTCGGGAAAACCAAAGTCGGCCAGGTGAGTGTCAGCTTGTCCCAGAAGTTTATGGCCGACCTCAGCGGCAAAGCCCAAGGCCATTTCCCTCATGTCTGCATCGCCTTGTCCTGGTGCGGCTTGCGCATAGCTCAACAGGGCGTGGGCCGCCTCGACCTCGGTCGCAAGGTAGGCCAGACGCTCGGCATGAACCTGGTGATCGTCGATGCCTTTGCCCTTATCGGTTACAGCGCGGCCGTGGTGCAGGGCCTCGTCCCGGACTTTCTGCAGGGCCTCCACGATAGTAGTAGCCTGCTGTAGTGCGTCGGTCATACAGAGCGCTCCTCGTTCGCCAGGTTGGAGAGGGCTTCATACCATCCCCTGCTGCCCCGGGCTAGGGCGGTTGGGCAGGGGAAACGAATCTGCTAAAGGAGCGTTTAGCTATTAGTTCTTAGCTGTTAGCCAAAATAAGGACTGAGGCATGAAGACTGAGGGATGAGCACGAAAAAGAGAATGAGTGCACTGGGCCGAGCCCTCTCTCCTTGTCATTGCCTTTTGTTGACAGCTAAAAGCTAATAGCTGACAGCTAATAGCTAAAGACAGGAGGACCCGCATGTTCGTACTCGAAGGAGGCAAACGCTTTGTCATTCCCCGCACGGAGATGACCTACCCCGGGCATAGCATGAAACTGCATCAGAATGCCGCCGACCCGGTAAAATCGCCAGTCGATCACGTGATGATGGACTTCGAGGACGCCTGCCCCTACGAGTTCAAGGGACCCAAAAGCCGGCAGTGTGTGGTTGAAGCGCTGAACACGTTGGATTTTGGTGAAAAGGTCATTACCGTGCGGCCAAACAATATCCGCTCGGAGTTTTTCCTTGGTGATTTAGAAGCGATCGTGCTCAGCGCGCCGGATAAGTTTCACGGCATCATTCTGCCTAAGGTGCATGGACCCGATGACATCAAATACGTTTCCAGTCTGCTCGACAACCTGGAGAAACAAGGCGGCTGGAAGACGCGGGTGCAAATCGAGTCCTTGATCGAGATTCCTCACGCGTTGGTCAAAGCCTATGAGATTGCTACTGCCTCTGACCGTATGGCTGGTTTGATCTTCGGTATTGCGGATTTCGCCGCTACGCTCGGCATTCGTGAGGTGGTCAAGAACCAGAACCTCAACTTCCTCTATGCCAAGCAAGCGGTGGTAGTCGCAGCCAAAGCGGCGGGCTTGCACGCGATCGATAACGTCTATCTGCCGCTCTGGCGCAAAGATGATGCTCCGGAGAAGGTGGCCGAGATTGAGGCCGGACTACGCGAAAAGAACGTCGGCGCGGCCAATCTTGGGATGGACGGCACCTGGGTGATTCATCCTCAGCAAGCACAAATCGCCAACGAGTGCTACACGCCGACTGACCAGCAGGTACAGTACGCCACCCGCGTGCTCGATCTCTACCACGCTAAAGGTGGAGGCTCGATGCCTGACCCGGAAACTGGCGAGATGATCGATGAGGCAACGATCAAGATCGCTCTCATGGATTTGGCCAAAGCAGTACAGGCTGGCAAGGTCAGCACGGCGTATTTGGCAGAGCAAGCAGCGAAGAGCAAAGGAATCACCGGATATGATATTCTAGAGCAGATGAAGCGAGTCGGGTAAGACAGGCGGTTGTCGCGTGTGACCGTGTGGAGGGGCGGTTCGCGAACCGCTCCTACGGTGTAAGAGAATCTCTTTGGACGAACTTCACCTCCTGATAGCGTTCCTTTCCCGACCTTCATGCCAGTATCTGAAAGATGGACGCTCTGCCAATCCCCGCCATTTCTCCTGATCACGAAGTGGCCGTGAAAATTGCTCTGGCTCTTAGTGTCGGCCTTGTCATCGGTCTTGAGCGTGAATGGGCGCACAAGGAAGTCGGCGTTCGGACCTTTGCCATTACGGCACTGCTGGGCATGTTGACGTCGCTCCTGGCTCAGGAAGTGGTCGTCACTGCTCTGGTCGGAGTCTTCCTGCTGGCCGTATTCCTCAATATCCACAGCCTGCTCAAAGATCACTCGTTGGAGATGACGACTTCAGCGGCCCTCATCGTGACGTTGGTTCTTGGGGCACTCATCGGTCAGGGCCATTATTTTGCCGCAGCGACTTCGGCCATCCTGGTGACTATGTTACTGGCGTGGAAGATTGAGCTGGCCCGGTTTGCCGGCGCCTTACTTCCGGAGGAAATCCGGGGTGCAGTTCTCCTCGGCCTCTTGAGTTTCGTCATCTACCCGTTGTTGCCAGATCAATTTGTGGACCCCTGGGCGCTGATCAATCCACGGCAGGCCTGGGTTACGGTAGTGGTGATCGCCGGGATTGGGTTTCTGAACTATGTGTTGCTCCGCCTGTATAGTATGCGCGGCTTATACTACGCCGCTTTACTCGGCGGGCTGGTGAACAGCACAGCTGCGGTAGCAGAATTGTCCGTCGCGCTCAAAGACCCCGCGGACAGCGCCCCCGACCGCGCGGTGGCGGTCGTTCTGCTCACGAATGTCGCGATGTTTCTGCGAAACCTGATCCTCCTTGCCATTTTTGCTTGGCCCGCGGTGCCGACCGCGTTTCCCCCGCTGGCGATGATGGCATTAGTGGCAATCCTCTTCGCGTGGTTGCGAAAGGATCGTGAGGAAGTGCCACCACAGGCGCTGCGGTTGGCATCGCCGGTATCGCTTCGCCGGGTCCTACAGTTCGGGGTGCTCTTTCTGATTTTGGCCGTACTGATCGCTGTGGCGCAGCGAGCTTTCGGGAATCTTGGGGTTCTGACTGCGAGTTTGTTTGGCGGACTGGTGAGTAGCGCCAGTACAACCGCGATGGCTGCAGCTCTAGTAGGAGCAGGGAAAATCACACCAGAGCTGGCGGGTATCGCTACTATCCTCACATCGATTGCGAGTGCACTCATCAATATCCCGCTGGTCTATCATCAGACGCGGCAAGGATTACTGACCCGCCGGTTGGCAATTCTCTCCATCGCGATCATGACTGTCGGATTATCCACCCTAGGATTGAGTGAGCAGGTACGACGTTTCTGATTTCGCGTGTGTGAGGACCTCCAGGGTGATCAAGATACTTTTGCCGACGAACTCGAACTTGGCGATGGCCCAGGCGGCGATCTTCTGCCCTTCCTCCGTATAGAGATATTCCACGTACGCTTGCGCAACGGCGCGGGTGCCAACGAGAGTGAAGACGAGAGTAAGAACTGGACGAAGTAGAGTTTTCAGCGCCATGGGTGCTCTCCCTTTCTTGCCTGGAGGAGTATCCATAGGAGAGCTGAGTACACTCTTAAGAGTGTTGTCAACACTACAAATGGAGTGTTGAGAAAAAGACTACACCTCCCGGTGACGGTGATTTCGCTGCAGATGTAGAAGTAACTTGTCTGGAAAGAAGCTTAGCTGAAGAGCGAACCGAGATTAGTGAGTGAAGTGCATCCGCGGAATCCGCTCGGTTTGAAAACGCCGGGATTCTTCCGGGCCGAGCTGGCCTAACTCAGTGCGACAGGCCTCCAGGCCGGCAAGAAAGTCACGCAGTTCAATGCCCAGAAAAGTTGGCCGGTGCGGGGCGACCTTCTCCACCCCATTTTGCAGGAGCGAGAGTGCGCCGCGCAGGTTGTGGTTCCCCAGATGGTGAAACGCCACGGCAATCTGGATCAAGCCCTGTAAGAAGCGTTTCTCTTCGCCGGTTTCTTGCGTCCACTGGGCTTCTAAGACTTCGTGAACCTCGAAGAACAGATGGTGATTAAACAGCAGGACGCCTTTACGCAGGGCATTTGTGAGAGCAGGAACAGTATGATCTGGTACCCACTCCTCAAGTGCCGCACCGTACTGCACGAGTTTGGCCACAATCTCAGCCCACTCTGCGGTGAAAGCCGGTGCTAAAGTGACGCGTCCTGACCTTCCGCGCAAATCCCAGGCAAGCAGCGGGCTCTGCTCGAGCAGCGCCAAAACCTGTGCCCTTTCTGTTTCCGGCGCGGGGAGGAGAAAACGATCCACGGACAGTGTTGGCGGAGTTTTCCTGACTGCGCGACAGTAGGCAGCCAGACAACGAAGGGCGGCGGCAGCAACCGGCTGCTCCAGCGCCGTTACCAAGAGTTCCGCTAAGAGATCGCGGGTTGAGATTTTCATGAGGTCAATTCAGCGATTGTTACCCCTCCGCCACCTTCAGCTCGGGACCCTTCGCTATAGGACGCACAGTAGGGAGAATTTGCCAAGTACTCGCGCACTGCCCGCTTGAGCGCGCCGGTGCCCAGCCCGTGGACGATGCGCACAGAAGGCTGCTGATTCAGCGCCGCCTGGTCGAGGAACGCCTCAAGGCGAGGTAAGGCTTCATGGACCCGGAGACCAAGCAGATTGATCTCCGGCATGCCAGGGGCACTGCTCTGAACCGACACTCGTACCTGGGGCTCTCGTTTACCACCTCCGGCCTTGCGAACCTGCGAAGTTGCTACCTCGAACGTCAGCCCGCCGCGACGAATCCGGGCACGGTCGCCGTGAACGGCTACTAACTCACCGCGAATTCTTCCGTCTCGCACTTCAACCTCGTCGCCGAGCTGCGGAGGAGCAGTGTCTTCGCTCGGCGGAGGGCGTAACTCGTGTTCCTTGGTAGCGATCGTCTCTTGTCGTTCGCGCAGAAATTGGGCTAAGTCCTGACGTGCCCGTGGCCGAGCAGCGCGTAGGTTGGCGATAATCTCACGGCTTTCCTCACGCGTCCGTCGGACCAGCTGCCGAGCTTCGGTCAGCTCCTCCTGCCATAGCTGTCGTTTGCGCTCTTCGGCTTCGGCCAGCAAGGCTTGGTGCCGAGCACTCAGGGCAGTGGCCTGCTCTCGTTCGCGGGCGACCAAGACGCGCTCATGTTCCAGAGCAGCACGAGTCTCCTCCAATTGCGCAATGGCTTCAGCAAGCTGGCGGGCTTCGCCCGAGAGAGTTGCCTCGGCTGTGGCACAGACTTCCTCTGACAGTCCGAGGCGTCGTGCCATAGGGAGTCCCAGACTCTGCCCCACAGTGTCGTACTGCAACTTATAATGAGGGGTCAAAGTGTCCAAGTCGAAATCTACGGCCGCGACCTGGTAATCTCCGTCGGCTAGGGCGAAGAGTTTGACTGGGGTCAGGTGAGTGGAGGCAGCGACATGCGCGCCTCGCTCTTTGAGATGAACAAGCAGCCCGCAGGCCAAAGCGCCTCCTTCGAGCGGGTCAGTGCCCCCACCTGGCTCGTCGAACAAGACTAGGGCTGGTGTGGTCAATTCGCTCAAAATCTCCGTCACGTTACGTACATGGGCAGAAAAAGTGGATAAGCTCTGCTCGAGAGATTGGGCATCGCCAATATCAGCGAAGATCCCGGCAAAAATCGGCAGCAGACTTTCTTCTTCGGCTGGGATGAGCAAGCCACTCTGCGCCATCAGGCAGAGGAGGCCGAGAGTCTTGAGCGCTGCAGTCTTGCCGCCAGTGTTGGGGCCGGTGATGATCAATCCACTCTTTCCCGCTGGAATCAACAAATCGATCGAGACGACCGGCTTGCCAGTGGCCAGTAGTAAAGGGTGACGTGCGTTCCGTAGCCGTACTGCGGCTCCGCCAAAGCGCGGTTTGCTGCAACGCTGCTTACGCGCCAGCATCGCTTTGGCATGGAGCACATCGACTTCAGTGAGGGTCGTGAAGGCGATCTCGAGACGCGGCAACTCATCACGTATGAGGTCGGTGAGCCATAAAAACAATCGGTGCTCTTCGGCCTCCTCTTCTTTCCGCGCAAGGAGTAAGCGGTTGTTCAGCTCAACGGCAAAGAGAGGTTCGATGAACAGCGTTTCACCGGAGCCGGAGCGGTCCTGTACAATCCCTGGCAGGCGGGTATGGAAATGCGTACGGACAGGGATGACGAAACGGTTATTGCGAACCGTAATGTAGTGATCAGCGATCACGTCCTTGGCGTGGGACGAGCGCAAGAGAGTTTGGAGTCGGTGTTCAATCTCTTCACCGAGTGTTCGCAATCGTCGTCGCAGGGAACGTAGCTCTGGGCTGGCCTCATCCTTCAGCCGACCACTTTCGTCGAGGCAACGGCGCAGGGTGTCCTCAAGTGCAGGGAAGGAAAGAAGCTGTACGGGCAAGTCTTGCAAGCGCTCGTATCCCGTTGCTTGACGGCGGAAGAAGGTCGAGAGTGTCCGTGACAGGGCGATAACCTCAAGAATTTCAAGTAGTCTTACTCCTTCTAACGCCGCGCCCGCATGTGCTGCCCACTGCAGCGATGGACGGATATCAGGAAAGCCGCGTAGGGGCAGTGTGAGGTGCTCCTCCAGGAGACGAAAGAACTGCCAGGTGCGTTCGCTCTCGGTCTCGACCTGTTCAGGCACGACATGCGGCTGGAGGTCCAAACACGCTTCACGGCCGGCATCAGAAAGCGCACAGTCAGCGAGCAGGAGCAGGACTTTGTCGAACTCTAAGGCTTGCAGATCTCGTTCTCGCATTATCAGCTTTCAGCTATCAGCAGTCAGCTTTTAGCCAAGACAAAAAATATCAGGATCGTCCAGTAGCGGTTTTATGCTTTAGGGAGACTGACCGGTAAGGTCACACGAAAACAACTTCCTCTCCCCAACGTACTTTTGACAGCAATCTGACCATTATGGATGAGCACGATTGAGCGAGCGAGGGCTAACCCCAAGCCGGTGCCACCACGGCTCCGTGCCGGATCTCCCCGGTAGAAACGATCAAAAATACGGCTTTGGTCTTCCGGCGCAATACCTGGACCAGTGTCTCGCACTACAAGTGTAGCCGTCGTGCCCTCCTGGCTGAGCACGACCTCGACCGTACCGCCCGGGGGAGTGTATTTCATCGCGTTCTCTCCTAGATTGAAGATCAAACGAAACAGCATCGGTGCGTTGCCTCGCACCCACACTACAGGTGGGGTGGTGGTAGTAAAAGTGATCCCGGCTGTTTCGGCAAGCGCCCGGAGGGCTGGCTCCACCTCCTCAAGGACCTCGGCGAGATTAACCGGTATCTGCGCCGGTGTGAGGTTGCCACTATCAGAGCGGGCCAAAAAGAGTAGATCTTCTACCAGGGCACTGAGGCGGTCTACTTCCTCTAGGCAGCTAGCGAGAACCCGCTGATACTCGGGCTCTGCAGATGCGGAACGCAGTGCCACTTCCAGTTCACCTTTGAGAATGGTGAGCGGGGTACGTAGCTCATGCGCCGCATCGGCACTAAAATGACGCACCGCGGTAAAAGAGTGCTCTAGGCGTGCGAGCATATCGTTCAGCACAGCGGTGAGCCGGCCTAACTCATCGTTACTGGTTGCCGCTTCGATTCGTTGAGAGAGGTCTTCGGCGCCAATCTTGCGAGCCGCTTCGACGATGGCGTCTACTGGTGCTAACGCACGGTGTGCCAGAAACCAACCTCCGACTCCAGCTCCGCCTAACGCGACCGGGGCCAGTCCCAAGAGGATGAACAAAAAGCGCGAGCGGGCCGTTTCAGCGCTCTCTAAGGGCATGGCGACCTGGACTAGGTGGATGATTCGCCCTCGTTCGATCACCGGTAACGTGAGCAGCCGAACGGGTGAAGCCGAAACCCCAGGCAAGCTGAGAGTCTCATAAGTTTCGCGTCCTGCTTCGGCATTGCGTAAGGCTTCAGGGCTCAGGGGTAACTGCACCGGGCTGCGGGGAACCAGTCGGGGATCCGGGCGACCGAACGGATCCAGTAACCGAAAAAAGCGTTCTGCTAATCCAGGGCTCAGCAGCGACTCAAGCGCCTCGTCCAGATTTGGTCCGAAGCGAGCAGAGCTCCGAGTAGAATCGGCAATCGAGCGAGCCACCGATTTGAGTGAGGCATCGACATTGTCGCGCAGACCGCGGTCCAGCAGCACCAGGGCAGAGATACCGAGGAGCGCGAACGTGCCGGAAAGAAGAACGGTATACCACAGGGTCAGACGCGCTCTGAGCGTGCGTGGCCAGAGAGACAAGGTCATATACCTTCACTTTTCTTTCCTCCCCCCTGGTGGGGGAAGGAGCAAAAAGGCTCACCCCAAGGCTTAATAGTCTTCTTAACTTTCCGGCACCTTCAGTACATACCCAGCTCCGCGCACGGTATGCAGAAGCTTAGGCTCGAAGTCGGCATCGATCTTCTTCCGCAGGTAGTTCACATATACGTCAATCACGTTGGTAAAGGTATCAAAGTCCACCCCCCAGACGTGTTGAGCAATGAGCGTGCGACTCAGGACTCGCCCAGGGTGACGCATGAAGAATTCGAGGAGGGCGAACTCCTTGGCTGTCAAGTCAATGCGCTTGCCCGCCCGTGTCACTTGGCGGGTTGCCAGCTCCAGGCGCAAGTCTGACAGAGTGAGCGTTGGCACCGGCGCCGGTGTCCCACGACGCAAGAGTGCACGTACCCGCGCGAGGAGCTCTTCAAAAGCAAACGGCTTGGTCAGATAATCGTCGGCGCCACAATCCAGGCCAGCGACCTTGTCGGCGACGGTATCTCGTGCGGTCAGCATCAGGACTGGCACGGTCAACTGCCGTTGCCGCACTTCGCGCAACACACTCAGACCATCCCGCTGAGGAAGCATAACATCGAGAATCAGCAAGTCATAATCACTATCGAAAATACGGACTAACCCTGTCTCACCATCGTGAACGACATCGACTGCATAATGTTCGGCCTCCAGCCCGCGCTGGATGAAGCTCGCGACTTTTTTTTCGTCCTCGACTAATAGGATGTGCATAAATAGAGGTAACTGTGGAGGCTCGTCAGAAGACAGACTACTGTTTGCCCGATTGGGAAGTTCCATAAGAGTATACTTTGAGCGCTTGCACATCCCCGACATAAGTTTCGCAGGGGACACGGCGGCCCTCAACAGTGACCTCGACCTGGCGACGGTGGTAGAGGTATCCCTCGTCTTCGTAGTGATCGAGTGCCACCAGAGCAGAGGGATCGATTCCCGAGAGCAAAATTCCCTGCACTCGGGCTCCACTGTTGGGGATGATGTACGGATACCCGTTATTGGGAATAAGGCGTTCGAACCCTAAGAGTTCGGCCTCACGTCTAGGAAAGCGGCGCCCGGTGAGAGAGTAAAGCACGCTCTCGTCCATGAGGGTGCCGTAGACGAATAAGTCCACCTCGACCGCCATGACAGGGAGAGCATTGTAGCAGACTCGCTAGAAAGGCAAAGGGGAAGAAACGATTGGCGTGGTGCTCGGCCTGGGGGGATTTTCTGCCTACAGACTTTCTCACGTTTATATATAATCCCGAAAGACGAAAGTTGATTCTTAACGATAAAAAAATATTTTTACACTCTCCTACGTCTTTGGCAGAAACCTGCTAGAGGCTTGCAGAATAGCAAAAAGGAAAGGGGGCAAGTTGCCTCGCCCCCTTCCTACACTAGAAAACCGTTCCTGGTCCTTTTTTCTCTTCCTACTTCCCCATGGCCGCCAAGTTGGTCGAGATGTAGGTATTGTCTGGGAAGCCAAGCTGGTACTCGGTGAAGTAGCCCTTGGATTGCACGTCAAAGAAGCTCGCCCGGTTCTGCCGCACGTCCTCGCCCATCCCCCAGAATGGATGACGCACGGTCATGTCACGGCCCGGCGTGTACGCCATCTTGTCCATCCACATGATGGTCTTCCAGTACTCGCCCGCGCGATCGTACAGGGTCGTCCAGTACGCCCAGTAGGCAGACTTGTCGATATAGACCACCCGCCGCCCATAGGCGTAATAGGGATCCTTTGGCGTTGCTTCGACCACCCAGCAGGTGCGCTTGGCCAGCTTCAGTTGGGTCGGTGCCCAGGCAGCTCCCGTCCAACCTTCCTTCTCATAGCCAACCTGTACCCGCTCTTCCGGTAACCAGGTGATGCGGGCAACCTGGTTCATCGGAACCTCGCCCCTGCGTGTGATCATGGTTGGGTCGTTGGGCAGCTTCTTCGGGTTCTGCTCTTCCGCTACCATCGCCTTCTCGATGCCGCTCGGCGCGATCACCGCCAGTATGTCTTGCTGGCCAATGAGCTTCCAATTCATATACTGGATCTTCCCGCCCCAGCCGTACACATCATCCCGGGCGATGATTGAGCCAAAAATCCCCTCCGAGGAGTTCGACGCGGTCACACGCCGCACCCGACGAAGGGTGGGAACGTAGACCCAGATCGACTGCCATTGCTCCGGGTTTGTGTGCCACCATTCCATCGTCCCCACGCCCACCATGTCGTACGGGGCAGTACCAAAGTACATGTCCTTTAGATAGCAGTCATCCGGGTTATCTGTCGGCCCCGAGTGGCGGCCGATGTACCAGGTGGCATACGCACCAAGCTCCACCGAACGGTCAAACCCGTTCGGGGTAGCCCACTTCACCGCCAGAAACCAGTACACGTCATCGATCTGGAAGCGCGCTACCTGGTGGTTGTACATGATCTTGTTGGCAGCCTTGGGATCTTTCTCGTCAATGTCTCCCGGGAACGGGAAACCATACCAGTAGTGGGGCCAAGTCTTGGTGGCGGTCTCGTACATGTAACCGTCGTCGGTTACATAGTACTTACCAGCGTTAGCCTCAGAACCCTCCTTGAACCTCTTGCTGTACTGGAATGCCTCGTCTTTGATATCGATGATCTCGGCCTCGTATCTCCCGTCACAGAACTTCTCCATGACGTGTTCCGGCAACAGGCCCTTGGCTTCTTGACAGTTGGATTTGTCCAGTCTGTCGCCAGGTTTCAATTCGGCAGATACGGAGTTCGGGAGAATGAGAAGCCCTGCGACGCTGAGAACCGCGAGCCCCCAACGGGTGAAACACGACCATTGCATATAGCGTATCCTCCTTGTTGAGAGTGGTTGTCTCACTGCAATGAGCCGAAACCTGCTTTTCCTCGCAGGAACAGGCGGCCCCCGGCACGTACAAGCAAATCTGGACACTAGTGCAATTGCAGCATACCTCTTGGGTAATGCCGAGGTAGGGGCACGGCATGC
>CAZAYE010000033.1:0-11964 GCA_964489255.1 uncultured Enterobacteriaceae bacterium | reverse complement strand
GTGGGCTCGGAGATGTGTATAAGAGACAGCATTGGCAGCGGTCACTGGCCCCACCCACTCTGTCCGCAGATTGTCGGCCACCGACAGATCCAGCATGGCATCAATCACGTGCTTGTGCTCCCGCTCGGCAATTTGCTCAAGCGACAACCCTTCATACTTCGCCTTGAGATCCTCCCGGCGCACCTTTCTGGCGATATACCGCGGAAGCTCTCCAAAGATAAAATCGCTGGATTTTGGATTATCAAAGTCCTCTCGCAGAGCCTGGCGGGTTCTGGGGTCAGACAGTTTTGCCTTTCTCTCCTCCACGGTGCCTACTGTCGCCTCCCGCCATGCCGGACTATCGTCAAACAGGTTCCAGTCCTCTAGCGTCAGCCGTGCCGGCATGCGCGTCGTTAATCCCTGGCCAAATACCCGGATGCCTCGGGCATTAAGCTCAGCTATCTGCTGCAGCTGTGTCCGGTGAACTTCAGGAAAGCGGTCGTTGACCACGATGGCATTGAACAGCACCGGACACCCGCTCTCCTCAGCCAGTTGCGCACTAAAGTTAATATCGCGCTGCGTGCCAAAGGCGGTCTGATTGGCCTCAACCGTGGACTGGGTGATCTGGATGAAGCCTCCACCACTTTCCCCTAAAGCCCGGGCCATGGTCAAATAAAACTCATCGGGCAGGATGTCTGAAATCATCGGGGTGCCATCATAGTCCCGCTGCAAGGCTCCTCTCGAGATCAGGCGCTGGGTTGACCATCCCACCGCCCCCGCAGCCATCGCTCCCCGGAAGTGCTGCAGAATCTCCCCCATATCCTTCTCATTGGGAAACCGCTTCTTCGCCTCATCAAACCCCCCCATCACATACGCCACTACCGGTGAAATCGGGAACAGGTGTGAGAGGTTGACCCCTAACGGCAGGTGCTCCAGACGATCCATGTACTGGGGGAACGTCTCCCAGTTTATGTTCATCGACACCTTCATCGGTTCTAAGGGAATCGCCTCATTGCGCGACAGCGCCAGCATCGCCCGCTCCGCATCCTTGGCATGCAGCGGGGCAAACCCAAACCCACAGTTGCCAATGGTCACCGAAGTGATCCCATGCCAGCTGCCGGTGGTGCAGTAAGGATCCCAGTGAATCTGCGCATCATAGTGGGTATGCAGGTCAATGGCCCCTGGGGCCACAATGAGCCCGGTGGCATCGATCACCCGCGCAGCATCACTGGTCTGTAGACGACCAATTTTCGCGATCTTCCCGTTCTTAATGCCAATATCAGCTTTGTAGCGCGGCACGCGTGTTCCATCCACAACCGTGCCGCCTTTAATCAGAACATCAAACTCTGCCATAGGTTCCTCCTTAAGTATGGGATGGTTGGTTGAGATACTGACCGAGAAGCTTGAAGCCGTGGCTACCGCCGCCTCCTCGATGAGGAGGCGCTCTCTTTTTATGACATTCCTTCTGTGAAGCGCAGTGCATACTGCCTCTTTACTCCTTTCACCTGCACTTAGGCAAGAGAAACGCTTTGTGCGCTGTGGTCGCGTTGTTGGCTCTGCCGGTGACAGGGTGCTGGCCGAGTTTGCCAGGGTGGCGGATGCCGTGCAGTGCGCTGTCGAGATCCAACAAGAACTCAAAGCCAAGAGCGCGGAGTTCCCACCTTCTCGCAGGATGGAGTTTCGCATCGGCATCAATGTGTCGGCAGGCTCACCTCGCCGGAAGTTGGAGGCAAACGCCTTGGGGGACCTCCACGAGCGTCCTCGCACGGCCCTGCGGCAGCCGCGGTCAGGGCGGGACCCGCGGGCGGTGCTGCCGCAGGTGCTCGGCGCCCAGAGCGGCCCCCGACACGGACGTGCCCCGTCCCGGCTCATGGTGATGGTCGAGGAAACCGCGCGCGTTGGCGTCTTCCCAGACCGGCAGACGCGGGCACGACGTGCGCCAGGCCTCGATGACCGCGGCCTACGGCCGGGGGTGAGGACCGAGCCATTCCCGCAGGTCGAGGATCAAAGCGTCGACGGGGTTCGACACGGCCACCTCCTGTCGGTCGGGTCGGACGGCTCAAGAGCGCGCGCGTGGGTCATTGCTTGCCACCTACCGCGCGGGCGGTGAGCGGCGCGGCGTCAGCCGCGTCTGCGCGAACGGCGGGTGAGACACCGCCCGATGGTCTCAAGCCTCTCTGCAATACCACAGGATCCGGCTCTGGACCACCCTAAGCTGGGACCACGAGAATTCCGTCACGGTTCGGTTTGCCTCTTAATGCCATCCCCAGGGCGAAGAAAGACCCGATATGGCGGTCGAATTCTGCCTTCTTCTGAATGAACGACAGGATGAGTGTCACTTCATTGGGAGTAGCAGGCCGCACTGTCATTTGCTGGCCTTCGAGAGCTGTCGGCATGTCGTTTCCTCACGAAAGAGGCAGCTCAGATGACAGCCTACACAATGACGGTAGGGGTGTTTGAGGATGGTGAGGGAGCGCAGGGTATGTCACAATGTATCTTCACCCCCCAGCGCCTACCTGCAGGCTTTCCAGGCTGCCGGGTTGGAAGTGCTGCAGTGTCTTGAGCCGGGGCATGGAGAGGAGGAAGTGGTCCTCATGGCCGCGGGAATGATGGATATGGCCGGCGACGCGTTCCGCTCAGCACTGCTCGGTGTGCCCGGGGCGCTGGTGTGGCTGCTGCAGCGGAGGGAGCACTAACCACAGGGCCTGGGAGTGGCTGTGTCTTTCCCACGCATGAGAAGGTGTCAAAGGTCGTGTAGCTTACGCTGCCTCCCGGTGACGAACTCTGCACGGCCAAGTGGCGATGGTGTTCAGGCACAATGAACATTTTGTTCAACTCCTTGTTACGCCTGCTGTAGAGAGGACACAAACGAGAACCCGTGCCCTGCGCCGCTGGACACCAAAAACCAAATTCGTCAAATCAATTTGCATGTAACTTGTAGTATAGGAGGCACACCGTGAGTAGACACATGGCCGTTTTCGCAATGATTCACGACCAATTTGGAACGAGGCTAAAAGACATATTTGGCGATACTGCAGGGGGAGATCTGTCACAGTTCATTGGTCTGAACTCTACAGATCGTCGTCTTCTTGACCAATTGGAGCGTGTAAACAATGAACAACAGGTGAACGAGCCGCCCAACGTGATGCTATTTATAGGCGATATCATTGGCGCACCTATCTCACCATTGCTGCAGAGTTTTGAAACCCAACTTCCTTTCCCTTTTCCTCTCTTCCCTCAGTTAGGGGTCCTACAAAAATTGCGCAACGTCCTTCAACAGCACCTCCCTTTCCTCGGACCGAGAGCAGCAGCACTGAGCGACTTGATTACCGCCAGAGATCCGAACTCGATAAAAAATGCAGGACAGCAATTGTTCTCCAATGTGAGTCTTTGGGATAAACTGAAGCCTTTTATTGGGGCCGATCCCGGGGCTATCATACCACTGGCGACTATCGATTCTGCTGTTCCAGTGAATAAGCAAGCAAACGTTGTGGTTGATACGGAGCGGGCGTTGCGGGATTACTTCTTCAAAAAGACGGGATACGAAACCGTCGATGGTGCAAGTGTCGTCGCTCCTATCCATCTCTCGGATGTAGCCGACACGGTCACTGAAGCAAGTCCACTTAAGAACATGCTCTCGCAAGCGACAGCGGAACGCTACCTCCGGGATACGATCCGAGTCGCTCTGGAATCAACCTATGATTCAGTTCGTGATCTGCGGGATGGGTACAAGGACATAAAAACGAAGCTGAAGAACCGCCAGCCCGATAATCAAAAGAAGGTGGCGGTAGAGCAAAAGTTTATCAATTGGTTTCGCGGGTTTTCGTCAACGGCGGAGTCTGCGTCAATGCGTGCTGTAGAAGTCGCTACACAGGGAGTCTCTGAATTTCAGACCAATCCATTAATCGCTGCAGCCGCAGGGTCTTTTGCGGGAACCGTCGCACGTAAAGTTGCTCAAGATTCCTTTCTCAAAGTCTTGCGTAATGATCTGGGCGGATGAGACGAGATGAGAGCGGTGATATTCTGTCTGCTCAGTCTAAGTGGTCGTTCAATTGGACTGACAAGTTTTATAGCTTTTTTCAGAGAGTGTGTGGCAGGATGCGGTTAAGATGTTCACCCATCCTTGCTGATGAAGTAATGAAGACTAACCAAGAGCCGAGACCGGAGAACGACAAAAGATGCGAATGTACGCCATTCTGGCGGGAGGCAGCATCACGGTAAGGTGATAAAAGCAGGCACCATGAGAGCGACGGTCCAGGAATTGCGGTCGCACGGTGACATTAGACCAGAGCACACCTCGCCGGAAGAGCCCGCGGACAAGCAGTATCTTCCAGCTCACATCTGTGGCATTTTCGGGACTTTGGGCAGGTCCGGGTTCAGGTAATCCCAGGGTTGGGCACTGTCTGTATAAATGTCTATCGCCGGCCGATACTGGCTCGGATCGTCTAAACTGGTCACCCTGATCCCGAGGACAGCCATAGGCATGCCGGACGGTTTGCCAAACAGCGGGGACCCACAAGTCGGGCAGAACCCCCGGCTCGCCATATTGCCACTGTCGGCCTTTACGTCGAACCATTTGACTTCGCCCGTGATCTCTACGGCAGCTTGTGGCACGAGGAGCACCGAGGCAAACGGGCTGCCACTCGACCGCTGACAATCGCGGCAGTGACAATTAGCAGCCACGAGAGGTTCAACGGAACATTGATAGCGGACGGCTCCACACATACACCCACCGGTAAAGGGAGCAGCCATGAGAAAATCCCTCCTTGCTTGCTCTTACACCCCTCCGCACATAGCGCGTGGCTTAACAGGAGGCAACATGACCAGATGCCGGGTTTCTTCTCAGGAATGCAGGCGGGGTGTCACCGTCCCATACTCTGCATTCGGTCGAGAATCTCTGCGCTCAGGTAGTCCATGCGCTGCGGAATACGCGTGCGCGGGGCAGGGAGGCAGGCCGCTAAGCGTGCGGCCTGCCCTCGGCTCAGGTGTCGGGCTGAGAGGCCGTAGTGGTATCGAGCGGCCGCCGCTGCTCCATACACTCCTGGTCCCCATTCGACGACGTTGAGATAGAGTTCGAGAATCCGCTCTTTGGAGAGCAACAGCTCGGCCAGCGGGGCCAGGGTCAATTCCAGGGCTTTACGGAACACGGAGCCGTAGGTCGTGAGGAACAGATTTTTCATGAGTTGCTGGGTGATGGTGGACCCTCCGCGCACAAAGCGACCCTGTCGCCAGCTGGCGGCGAAGACCTTCTGGAGTTCCACCCAGTCAATGCCGTAATGGTGGAAAAAGCGAGCATCCTCAGCAGCCACTACCGCCTGAATGAGATGCGGGTCGATACGGTGGAGCGGTACAAAAGTGGACTGCTCAGTGTAAGGGCGTGCGGTGAAGAAGGCCTCAAGCTGGCGCTGCAGACGCACACTGGTCGATGGGGGTGAGAAAACCTTCAGGGAGAGGAGCACGAGGGCACACGTGCCGTACAAGGCCACGAGGAAATATACGGCCCAGCGCAGGAGAGACTTTCTGACCCTCCCTAACCAGTAGTAAGCGAAAGTGATAGCCACGCGTCGAAGCACCCAGATACAGGAGAACCTGCCGGCAACTGTCTCGCGTGAGTGTTCTCGTCGATCGGAGGCGGTTTGCGCGAAAGCCCTTTGCTGTTCTGCCGTGCTTTTCTTACATTAATACCTCATTGCCCGCGAGCTGGGGAGGTGCCTCCTTCACCTTATTATTCTTCCTCACGGCGTGCCCTCTAATACGGTTCTTTGGGCGCTCGTGCTACTGTTGGAGCGTCACCTCCCTCACATCAAAAGTGTACGGGCTCGTTAGGAATGCAGAGATCGATACCTCCTTGGTCAGGTTCTCTGGAGCGTTCAGCTTCTGGAGCTGCTCAGCATCTCCCCGGAACCAGATACGTGGAACCAGGTGATAATCAAACCACACAGGATTGCTCACTGATTCTATCTCTATCACGAGTTGTCCCTGCTCAGAGACCACCTGATAGAGTCGGGTCTGGTATTTGTTGGGCTGCGCTTGGCGCACGTCCTGCAAGTAGCAGGCTGTGCATACGATTTTTCCCTTCACTTGGATCAGCCGTCCTGTCCCGGAACGCGACGGATTTGGTCCAAGAAACCCCTGCGCCGTTGCTGTCAGACCAGCCAGCATAAGCGCCGCTGCTCCTGCGATGGTCGCTTTGCCAAACCATGTTGTCATGCTCTGTCTCCTTTCGTTGCGAATCCTCGAAGTTATGTGGGAAGAGGCCGCCTGGAGAAAGGCGGCCTCCAGGGTAATAGGGAAGCGGTGAAAAATATGGTTAGTCCACCTCTCCCTGAGGTACTCTCCAGAGGGCACACCGGAGAGTGCATGATCGTGTTAGAACAAATTCCGTGCCATGATGCCAGACAAAACCCTGGAAAGGGAAAGTAGTGGAATTTATTCAAAAAAAGACACGCTTCTTAGGGCTGGGGAAAAGGTCAGATCTATCTCCAGTTGCAACTTGCAACAAAAACCAAAGAAATGTCAAAGAAATCAGCCTCTACAGTTTTGTTGCAGAATGCGAGGTGTCGCAGTATGCGACACCCCAATAAGGATTGCCTACTGAGCGAGAGCTCAAACCAGCCGTTGCGAGGCAGGCTAGAAAAAACCGAAGAGTCTGATATTGATACTGAATAGTCTATGCTACTAAAGGGGTGCGTCTGCTGACGCGTCCGCAAATTCGCAAAGGCGCCGGAAACCGAGGATGTCGACACAAGAATGTGCAGTACTTACGTTGCCCAGCCGTCAAACCATGCGGAAGACCGCCGCAGCTTGGGAAGCGTTCATGGCGGGAGAAGACCAAGGGTTAGAACACGTCCGGCCAGTCATTCGGGAATCATGGCGACGGTCACACCACCTGGGGATCGACCCCTACCTGTCCAGCCTTCCCCTGGTACTCCCTGCCGAAGCGCTAGAAGCGTTGCAGGAGCAGGAAGATCTCGTGGCTGTGGCCGCGCCCCTCTTCGAGTCGATGATGCAGGCCTGGACGAAAGAACAGCTACTGCTCGGTGTCAGTGACCGCTACGGCCGCATTCTGTACACCACCGGCCATCCTCAGATTATCGAACAGGCACGGATGATCAATGTCGTCCCCGGTGGAAGCGTGGCAGAGGACCAAATTGGCACGGCCATCGCTAACGTGGTGCTCTCCCAGAATCGCGCGGACTACGTGCTGTGGAGTGAACACTACTGCCGGATGTTTCACACGTGGGCGTCCGTAGGCGCACCCATTTCTCACCCCTTGACGCACGAAGTGATTGGGGTGGTGGGCGCTGCAGGCGAGGAACTGCCACCTCCGCTGTTCCAGATCATGTGGCGCGTCGCGTTGCGCCTTGAGCAACTCCTTCATCATGAAGAGTTGATCCGGCGCATGGCGTTACTCGACGCATTTCACCATTTTCTCTTGCAGCATCCCCAGGACATTGTGCTAGCCATTGATGGGCGAGGGCACATCTGTGGAGCCTCCCCGTCTCTCACGCAGATTCTTGAGGTCCCTCAGGACGTCCTAGGAAAATCTCTGTTACGTGTCCCTGGCTTGCAGGTCGAGGGACTCCGTCACCTGACTCAGCACGAGGAGGGACGGCCCTACGAACTGCGTGTGGCGGCCCTCGCAGCGGGGCTTGCTTTACGTGCCACAGCCCTGCCCCTCCAGCGGGAGCGACAACCGATCGGGACCCTGGTGGTGCTAGCGCGTCCGACCTTGCCACAGCAACGTAAAGCCTCTACTCCCACGCCGTGGCGCGCCATGTACACCTTTACTGATCTCGTCGGCAACGCCCCTGCTTTCCAAGACAGTCTCGCCACTGCGCGCCAGGCCGCCCCGTCAGACTTCCCCGTTCTTCTCTTGGGTGAGTCTGGCACAGGCAAGGAATTGCTGGCCCATGCCATCCATGCCGCGAGTCGTCGTTGCTGCGGTCCGTTCGTGCCCGTGAACTGCGGCGTGGCCAGTGATGAGCTGCTGGCCGCTGAGCTGTTCGGCTACGTGGAAGGTGCTTTTACCGGTGCGGCGAAAGGTGGAAGAAAAGGAAAACTGGAAGTCGCACACGAGGGCACCCTCTTCCTGGATGAAGTCGAAGCCATGTCGCCGAAGATGCAAGTCAGTCTGCTCCGGGTGTTGGAAGAAGGGCGGTTCACCCGAGTCGGTGGAGAGTGGCCCATCACCGTCAATGTGCGAGTGATTGCCGCGTCGAACGAAGACCTTGCCAGTGCTGTCCGTGCGCAGCGCTTCCGTCTGGATCTGTATCACCGTTTGTCTACCTTCCTCATTACTCTCCCCCCGCTGCGGGAGCGGCAGGAAGATCTCCTGCTGCTCATCAAGTTTCTACTCAACCAACTGGGCTTCCCCCATCTCCAGCTTACGGCTGAGGCGCTCACCCTTCTCCGCCGCTATGCCTGGCCAGGCAACGTGCGGGAACTGAAGAACGTGCTCGTGCGCACGGCATCCAGGGCACAGGGGGCTGCTATCACCCGTGCAGATCTTCCACCGGAAATCGTGGAGGCAGGGACAGAGAGTCTCGCTCCGCCTGGCAGATTACTGCGAGACACCGAACGGGAACTGATTGTCCGAGCGCTCGCCAATGCGCAGGGAGACATCGTCGCTGCTGCAGCCTGTCTGGGCATCCACCGCGCCACTCTGTACCGGAAGTTGAAAAAGTACGGACTCTGGCCCTTGAACGCAATTCCCGCCACCTTCGAGAAGGCAAACAGGAAAGGAGAGGGGCGGGTTCCTGCCCACCCCTCTCGTTAAGGCTCAGTCGAGGTGGTAGAGGCGCGCAGCGTTAGCGCCGATGATCTTCTGGGTCACGTCCACCGGGATACCCTTGAAATGTCCGTCGATGAACTCGCGGGAGCGTGGCCAAGTCGAGTCGGTATGCGGATAATCTGAAGACCACATGATATTCCCCGCCCCGAAGCGATTGATGAGATCCATGCCAACCTCCTCAAACTGGAAGGAAGCATGGAGCTGCCGTTTGACGTACTCGCTGGGCAGCATGGAGAGGTTGACCCCTTCGAAGTGACGGAACCGATCATAGGCGTGATCCAGCCGGTACATGAAGTGATACAGCCAGGATACGTCGTTTTCGGCCGATACAATCTGGAGCTTGGGGAATCGCTCGAGAATTCCACTGAAGATCAAGGTCGCTAGCGTCATCTGGATCTCGTACGGCTGCCCCATATAGGAAGTTAAAATCTTATTCAGGTTAACGCGTGGTCCGCCTCGTCCGGTCAGGATGTGGAAGCTAACCGGCAGACCCAAGTCCTGAGCTGCTGCCCAGAAGGGATCGTAGCCCGGATGAGTATAGGGCCGATCCTCCGGCGGTGAGGCCCAAATCATCACTCCGCGCAGCCCCTGCTTGGCAATGCGCTGCATCTCCTGTACCCCAGCGTCGATGTCCTCCAGGTCAATGAGCCCCAGTCCTGCCAGCCGCTTGGGGTCATGGCTCGTGTACTCTGCGACAAAATCGTTGTACACCTGGAAGCAAGCGGTCCGCAGCGCGGCATCATCGAGGCCGTAGAGGAACATCCCAAAGGACGTGTATAGTACTTCGCCGCTCACCCCATCAGCGTCCTGCTCTTTGACCCGAGCGGCCGGATCCCACACGCTTGGCGGTGCCGCCTCATAGCCCCGCTTGAAGTGCTCGGGCAACTCCTCAGCCGTTTTGCCCGCCCCAAAGATCCCGGATACCGGGATCGGCATGATATTCTCGCAGACAAAGAAGACTCCTTCTTTGCCCTGATGCCCCTTCACCGTGTGCGGCGCCCGATCACGATACTTCTGATCGAGTCGTGCCGTCCACAGGTCAGGGGGTTCACACATATGGGAATCCGCCGATACAATATGGTAGGCTGTCATAGATCCTCCTCGTGTAGTCGTTAGTGGTTGCTCTTCTCCTGCTCCGAGGCCTCCTCTTTCCACCCCCCTAGCAGATTCGCAGCGAGAATGCCAGGAAAAACAGGTACCGCGGAAGCAAGGGGTCAGGAAGATACGCCCGTCGCGCCAGACAATGTAGTAGATTAACTGAATAGTAGGGGTAACCGAATAGTAGTAGACAGGAGGGGTATATAGACAGGAGGGGTCAGACTTTTATATCTCAACAAAGTAGTAGTTATATCTCAACAATCTTTGCGAGCCGCTCCTCTTCCCTCCTTGCCTACGGGTCCCTCCGCTGACTGTTACGACATCACGCCCTAACATCGCTGCGACCTCGCTCACCCCAAACCCACACCGGCGCACCAAAACATAAGCGATAAGGGTACGACGTGTAGACACCGTCCAGCTTCGATCCGCACTCCTCAGTACGGTCGGGTCCATCTTGACCTGAGCCGCCAAGAACTGGAGAATGTTTCCTACAGATCCCTTCTTCCTCTGCGGCGGGTCGTTTGACCCCAGAGCCTGCAGGTGCTGCCTAAAGGTCTCAGTGCCTAAAAACCGTTGGTCGATGAGCGCGTAGTAGTCTTCCCGGTGCCCCTCGGCCAGCCCTTCGTATACGAACCTGTGGTAGGCTCTGCGTCCGCCGCACAACGCGAGTCCCCATGTAGGATCAAGGATGGCGGTCGCTTTGCCCCGGAGATACACCTGATGCCTGCTGTAAGGATACTCCTCGGGCCGGGCCACCAGCTTGGCGCGCACGGGATTGAGGTGAATATAGCGGACCAGCGCCAGCAAGGAGCGGTCTTGCTCACACACAATGGCTTTATATCGGCCCTGAAACAGATGGCCCACCTTACTGTGGGTGTGGTTGAAGTACTGCGTATAGGATTGCTGCACCCCTTGCATAAATTTCGATAACGGTTCCCGGGCCGTTCGCACCAGTGGGCATCAAGCAGTAGGCGTAGAGGGTGACGTCGTACCGCTGGCGATACTTGGCTATACGCTCCAGGTAAGCGTAGTAGTCGTGCTTAGTCACAAAGGTTCTTTGCTGCTGATTACGCCGGACGATCACATGCTTCCTTCCTCCGCAGAAGCCCCGCGTGGCCTTTTCTGTTCGGTGCGCACGCGCTATAGTGCAGCCCCACAGGAGAACGTGCGATGCGACTCGGATTAGTCACCGGATATTCACAACGGTCGCTTCCTCATTGGGCTGGGGCCGTCGAATCCGCAGGTGATCGAGGGCTGGCACGGCGTGCCCTACGGCAAGCCGCTCCACGCATAGGAGAACTGCTATGTCACGCGGGACCTGGGTGATCGGCAAAGAAGAAGCGATCAGCGAGCAGGGCATGGTCGCGGCTAATCATCCCCTCGCTGCTGAGGTCGGCATCGACGTGCTCAAGCGCGGTGGGAACGCCGTCGATGCCGCGGTGGCGATGGCGTTTACCCTGGCAGTGGTCGAGCCGTACATGAATGGCATCGGCGGCCGTGGCTCGCTGGTGATCCATCTCCACCAAGCCGGCAAGACGGTGGTGCTGGATTACAACATTCGCGCCCCCCTTGCCGCTCATCCGCAGATGTACCGGCTGAGAGCCGCGGGCGGGACCCGGGGGTATTACGCTGGCGTAGAAGACGACGAGAATCTGCTGGGCTACAAAGCCATGGGGGTGCCCGGCACCGTCGCGGGGTTGTGCCTGGCGTTGGAGCAGTTCGGCACGCTGCCTCTGGGCGAGGTTATGGCGCCGGCGATTCACTATGCGAGAGAGGGGTTCGATTATGACTGGCATCTGAGGCTCATGGTCGCCAGAGAGTGGGGGGCGCTGGCGCGCTTCCCCGAGACGGTCAAGACCTTCATCACCGGCCATTTCGACTTCAATCCGGTTCCCTTCGCGCCCGCGGATAAATTGGTGCAAAAAGATCTGGCCGACACGTTGCAGAAGATAGCCCGGGAAGGGCCCGACGCGTTTTACCAGGGGGAGATCGCCAAACGGATCGCGGCCGATATGGCACAAAATGGGGGGCTGATCACGGAGGAGGACCTGGCGCGCTACCGGCCGATCCTCTACGATCCGCCCTTGAGCGGC
>CAZAYE010000032.1:0-12292 GCA_964489255.1 uncultured Enterobacteriaceae bacterium | reverse complement strand
GTGCAAAGGAGTGTCGTGCTCAAGGGTCACCAGTCCGGTAGCGATGAACAAGCCAAAAAAGGCGACAAACAAGATCAAAATGGTAAAGGCCAGCGGGTTGTTCTCGAACGACGTTGCCTTGGCCAAAGAGGAAAACGGGCAAATCTGGAAAGGTGGCGGTGAAGCCACCAGCCGGGCACATATACTTGGATACTGCTGCTGCCGGATAGGACCTGGGTAAAGACAGCAGGGGTGGAGGTTAAATGACGCCCTCTTCCTTCAAGGTAGCTAACTCGACAGTCGTCAAGCCAAGGAGGGCTCCGTAAACTTGGACGTTTTGCTGTCCCAGCAATGGTGCTGGTTGAACCTCGACTGGAGACTCTGACAACTGCACTGCACAGCCAGGCATGGTGAAAGTCCCCCGTATCGGATGTTCGATGGTCGTAATCATGCCACGAGCTTTGAGATGCTCGTTAGCCAGGACATCCCCGCTGTCGAGCACTGCTCCACACGGCACTCCTGCTTCTCCCAGTATACGCATCACAGCAAATTTGTCCCGTTGCCGGGTCCACGCCGCGATTGCCTGGAACAGTTCATCGAAGTGTTTGTTTCTGTTCCGCTGCTCGGCAAAACGCGGGTCAACGATAATGTCGGCCCGGCCAATTGCTTTCCAGAGGCTCTCCCACATCTCCTGGGTAGTCGTAATGATGTAGGCATAGTCATTCGGACCGCTAGGCGCGCACGGATACAAATCGGTTGGCGCGAGAGCGGTGACCCGGTTGCCCCGGCGTTGCGCTGGTACATCGCCTAAATAGTGGCCCATCATGGCTACGCGACTTAGGTTGACGACTGCGTCCTGCATCGATACTTCGAGGCGTTGCCCGTGGCCGGTTTTCTCTCGGTGTAAGAGGGCGGCCAAGACGCCGACCGCACAATGAACACCGGTGCCAGTATCACCAATAGTTGGACCAGGCCTCAAGGGCTGGGTTTCCGAGGTGCCGGTGACACTCATCGCGCCGCCAGTAGCTTGGGCGATCATGTCAAAGCTTTTGTACCCCGCGTAGGGGCCATACGTCCCGAACCCTTTGACCTGGGCGTAGATGATGCGCGGGTTGATCTGACTGATCACTTCGTACCCCAAGCCGAGCTCGGCGATAGCCCCCGGGCCATAATTTTCGATCATGACATCGAAGTGGGGAACAAGTTGTTTAAAGAGGGCTATCCCTTTGGCACTCTTGAGATTGAGCGTGACACTTTTCTTATTGGCATTGAGCAAGAGAAAATATGGAGAGTCCACCCCGGGCTGGTCGGTGATCAGATAGCGCCCCTGGTCTCCTCTTTTCGGTGGCTCAACTTTGATGACTTCGGCACCGAGAAAGGCCAGCAACTCAGTGCACGATGGGCCGGCTTCAAACTGAGTGAGATCAAGAATCCTGATATGGTCCAGCGCTTTCATCGAATTCCCTCCTGTGCTGGGTTCATTGCGTTTCGGGTAGATCTTCTAAAGTAGGTTCATCTTCTGCTGGGGGTTCTTCCTGTTCAAAGTCGCTTGGTTCAGTCGGCGGAGAGAGATCGGCAGACCCCGCCGGCGCCGGCGCCGCTAGCGGTCCCTCAGGAGGCAATCCAGGTTCATTCTCTGCCGCAGGTGCATTTTCTCCAGGAGGCGCTGCGGCTGTCTGTGGCGAAGGAGGTATGGCTGCAGGCTCCAATGGCGGTTCGGTTGAAGCGGTTGAGGGGGTTGGTGAAGGCGGCGGTTCGAGTTGGGTGCCAAAGGTCGAGGCAGGTGGAAGCGACTCGTCTACTGATTCGGCACTGAGGCTCGTGGGGGCGTTGGAGAAATGGACTCTGCCCTGAGAGTCAGTCCATTTATAAATTCTTCCCTGAGCAGAAGCAGCGGAATAGGTAAGGAAGAGAGACCAGCCCAGCGCGATAGCTGGCACGAGCGTTTTCATGGTGAAGCTTCCTTCCTGTGAAATGGAGACCCTATGGTGGCATAAGTAGTGGTTCCAGTGCAACCGCCTGTGCTATGAAAAAGACGTGAGAAAAAAAGACCATTCTGCAAATGGAGAGAAACCTGATCGGCTCCGGCGTCCACCGCCGTTCCACCAAGCAACCTTAGAAGAGTCAGTTGCACGGTTGGGTTTACGCGACGTCACCACCAAACGGATGTTTGGCGGGCTCTGTTATTATGTCGCCGGGAAGCCCTTTGCGATCCTTCTTGGATCTTCCTTAGCCCTCAAGCTCCCTGCTGCACAACTCAGAACTGGCTGTGGACAAGGAGATGGTCAATTGTTCCATCCGGGGGGCGGAGACTTTGTCATGCGCGAGTACCTGGAACTCAGCGGACAGGTGCTCATGGACGAAGGACGAGTGGACGCGTATGTGCTTTCAAGCTACCGCTTCATTGCGGGGCAAGAGACACTGGAGGAAGATTTGGCCTGGAACGATTTGTTAGAGGGGCGGGAAGGGTTGTATAGCAAAATGAATCGGAGAAGGGGAGAACCGGAGAAACGGGGCAGAAAAGACTCAGAGCAATGAAGCGTAATTCCCCGATTCCCCGTTTCCTTCCTACAACCGCTCAATAATTTTCCCGTACTGCAGATCCATGTCATAGACTGCGAACGTGCAGCGGCGCATTTTCTTCACCGGCATCTTATGCCAAGGATCGAGATCTGAAGCGCCAGTGAAATGACACGAGCCTGGTCCTTCCCACAGATGCTTGGGCCGTTGGACTACGTCAATCTCGATCAGTTCCGCCAGCGAGGGCGGCGCGCCTTCTTCCGGACTGGGAATTACCCGCAGACACACAGGCGGGATGGCGCTGAAGCTGGTGAGGTTAATTGGACGCTCCGGCCGCATCACCCCGGTACAGAGGCGAAGCCCCTTGGGCCGCTCGACATAACCCAGGAGGTGGTCGTTTTCTTTCACGAAGCCGATGTGTGCCAGCTTCTTGGGAATACCCCAGATCTCACGACCGGCAGCCATCGGTGGCTCGGTCGTGAGGAAAATCTGGGTGATATACTGCATCGGTCGACCCCGGTGCGTACACATAATAAAGAGGATCGCTTCATTGTACGGGCCGAAGGTAGTCCAGGGGTATTCAACCAGGGCCACAGCAGCGGTAGGGGTATCGGTTAATTCAAGCGGTGCGGGTAAGATGCTTACTGCGGCTTCGGCATCGGTTTCATATTCGAACAGTGCAAGTTGGACGTCTTTATAATAGAAGGGAGGTCGTTGGTAGAGGGGGGCATCTACCGGCATGGTGAAGGCAAATTGTTCTTTTGTCAGTCGTCCGCGCAATCCCATAAAAACCTCCTGGCTGTAAATTCTGGGTGGAGTTCGGGTATAATCTTGCTTTGCCGTTGCGCCATTAGACACTGCGAGTCAGTATATTGTCAAGCAAAAGGATGCTTAGCGGAGTTCCCCATGGCCAGTAGCTTGATAGGATGGTCCTCGCTCGGAGTCGTGACTGCCTCAGTTCTAGGGACGCCGATCGAGTGGCTGAAGAACTCATTAACGTTCCACCCAAACCCTGTGGTCCACACCTCTCCGGCTGCGTATGGCCTTCCTTATGAGGAGGTCTGGTTCGAAGGACCCGATGGTCGGACACTGCATGGCTGGTACGTCCCTGCTCGAAACGAGTCATCAGATTCCCTAGCGCCGCTGTTCGTCTGGTTCCACGGCAATGCCGGCAATATCGCGCATCGCTTGCCTCAGCTCCATTTGCTCTACGAGAACGTCGGGGGGAGCCACTTCTTGTTTGACTATCAAGGGTTTGGCAGAAGCCGGGGGAAGCCGACCATTCCGGGCATTCTGGCTGATGGGCGGGCTGCGGTTGCTTTGGTTTGGTCTCGGGGTTGGGCTGCGGGTAAGCGGCTGGTGTACTTTGGTGAATCCTTGGGCTGTGCGGTCAGCCTCGAGCTGGCAGTTGAACGACCGCCAGACCGCCTGATTCTTGCAGCGCCGTTCTACTCTCTCCGGGCCATGGGGCAGTTGGTAATGCCACCCCTGGCGTTTCTCGTGGATGGTGACCTCAACAACGCTCGACTTATCAAGCAGTTACGGGCGCCGCTGTTGGTGATTCACGGCACTGCCGATAAGCCGGTCCCGTTTCAGCAAGGACAAAATCTCTACGCGCTAGCGCCGCAACCCAAAGCCTTCCATGTCGTGTCTGGAGGCGGGCATGCGAACCTGCATGAAGTGGGAGGGGAAAGTTACCTGCAAGTCATGAGAGATTTCGTCGTGGGGCAGGCCTCGTGAGAAGAGACAGCAGGCGAGCAATCTGGCGCTGGCTACGCTTTCTGTTCGCTCTCGTTGCGGCTGGGTTCGTTACTCTGTTAGGAAGTATTATCTGGCTCCTGTCCGGCCAGCGCTATCAGCAGATGCTCACCCAGCAGCTCAGCGCTCAACTTGGTGCTGATGTGCAAGTGGCCAGCAGCAGTCTCTCTTTGCGCAATGGCCTGGGTATTCGACTCAATACCGTCACAGTGCAAGAAAGCGCGGGAGTCTCCCCGTTCTTTACGGCTGATCGCATTGACGTGTTATTGGGTCTTCGTTCGCTTCTGCAAGGCCAGTTACTCTTTCGCCGCATCGAGTGTGTCAAGCCGCGCCTCCAGATGACAAACAAAGGGCGAACAGTCTTGGGCCTTTTGAGGGATGACCTTCAGGAGGTTCAAGGAAAAGCGAAGACCGCTGAGCACTGGTTTGGCGCTTGGTTGGCACCGACTCTTGCTCTTCAGTATCTCCGGTTGCAAGGGGCTGAGATTCTCTATGCGAGGGAGGGAGCAAGAATTCCGCTGGTCTTCACCCATGCCGATATTACGCTGACCTACACCTTAAGTGAAGGGATGAAGGCCCAGCTCAGCGGGGCTCTTGGTCCAGACGGAAAAATCGGCCAAGCCACGCTCAGTGCCGTCACTCCGGCGTGGCAGAATTTCTCTGCGATCGACCACGTCGAGTGGAAAGGAGAGGTGAGTCTGAGTAGAGTGAAGATCCAGCACATGGGTCGCACGTTTGGGATGGAGTGGCCACCGGGGTTGCTCGATCTCAGCGGATCCTATCAGGGCAAGTGGAATGGCCCCCTTGAGTTAACCGGAGCGGTCAGGGTAGAGAAGGGCCGGATCGGTGAGCTCCAGGTGCGCGAGGGGAATGTCAAACTCATAAAATTGTTCTGGCCCGGTCCGCTGGAAGCGCCGGTGACGTTTCCAGCGCTGCTCCGCGGGTTGGTGATCGAGTCGCGCGTTGAGGATCTGCGAGGGGCAGTGGAAGACGTGAGCCTTCCTCTCAGGTTGCGTGGGGGAGATCTCACTTTGCGTGATGGTGAGTTGAGGGTGACTGGAATCAATGGCACTGCTGGTGCAAAGTCGCGCCTCACCAAAGTGGAGGGAACTCTCAGAGCTGCGAGCCAGGGGCCAACGCTCGATCTCCAGGTAGCGGCTGACCTGGATCTCGAGGAATGGGACGCCCTGCTGCTGAGTGATCATACGCAGACCGTTCAGAGTGGTCTCTCTCAATGGCTGGCGCAGCCCCGTGGGCGCGCGCTCGTGCGACTTGAGTTCCAGAGGGTTAATGGGATGGCTCTCCGCTCTGGGGGGGAAATAACGTTGCAGCAAGTCAACGTCCGCGTACCCCGGTGGAACCTAGACGTGACTGACCTGAGCGGCACGGTGCAGTTGACTAACGCTGCCTTGATAACCGATGCGCTGAGCTTGAAAGTCGGACAGTCTGCGCTCGTGGGACAGGGAAGTGTCCATGATTATTTTACGTCTCACCCCAAAGTGGACTTGCGCCTCGCTTTTCCCTCTGCCTACGATTATGATCTCGCTCTCCTCTTACCTCAGGGCACCCTCTTACCGCAGGGGGGGACCCTGAGTGGCCAAGTTGGGGTCAGCCTCTCGGCTCAAGATGAAAGGGTGCAGACCAGTGGCGCTGTTGCCCTCCGTCATATTCGCTTGGATGCCTTTGATTTTCTCCAACCGATTGAGATTCTCGAAGGAGAAGCGGAGTGGCAGGGGCAGAGCGGTACGTTTGTTGTCAAGCACGGCCGGCTTCCTGGAGGAGAGTTTTCCGGGCGTGGACAACTCCATACCCTGGCCCCATTGAACATCGAATTCTCCGCCGACTTTGCCGATTTGCATCTCGAGTCAGCTTTGGCTTTTGATCAACCCACGACGGAGGATACGAGCGCCAAAAACACCACGACCGTCGTGCGCGCAGACATATCCTGCGGTCAGCTGACCTATAAAACGATGCAGGCGGCAGACTTGCGGTTTTCCTGCGATTGGCACGGTCGTCAGGCAGACGTGCGCCTCGCTGAAGCCACAATGGGGAGTGGAAAAATACGAGGCGAAGCCGTACTCTGGCCCGATATTGATGCCCTGTTCATAGCACCACAACTGACCAATGTGGATCTGCTCCGTTTCTTCAAAACACTCGGCTATCCGACCGAGGTCCTGACCGGGGTCCTGGCTGGCGAAGGGAAGATCTATATGCCTGATTGGCATGCGTGGGATAGTCCAGCTCGATGGGACGCAATCCTCTCACTTTCCGTGACCAATGGTGTAGCCAAACAGGTCCCCATTTTGGTCCGGTTATGGTCAGCCTTGAGCCTGCAAGGGTTACTGAAGTTTCAGCTCCCTGGTCTGCCGAACGAGGGGTTGGCATTTTCGTCACTAATCGGCGACCTTGCCTTGGGAAAAGGCCTGGCCGTTACCAAGAACCTTTCTCTCAGCAGCAACGCAGTCCAGATTAATGCGCACGGCGAAGTTGAGCTGGCACGGCAAATGGTGAACCTCAAAACCGCCTTGGCTCCCCTCTATGGCATTACCAGCAGCGTGGCGAAAGTGCCTTTGGCTGGGGCACTCCTTGCCCGTAGCGCGGATAGGCTCACCACGCTCAATTTCCGCGTGAGCGGCCCCTATGATGATCCGACCGTCACGCCTCTGCTGGTAGACATAGGTGAGTGGTAGCACTTTCATAAATGGGAAAGATATCAAGCAGCTGTAGGCGGACAAAAAAGAACCGACTAGCGGGAAGATCTCTTGGGAAGATCCCTTCTGACTTTCTCACCGGCTTCTGCTATAGTGCTGTTCTATTTACGGCCCCTAACAAAACCGTCTGTCTGCCATCCTGAGCGGAGCGAAGGATTTCGCTCTCGCCTGCACCCCTGAGATTCTTCACTACGCTCAGCAGTACCCAAGCGAGACGCGAGCAGTTTTGTTATGCCTTTTTAATAGGCTGAGGTTTGTGTCGATATATAAAGTAGGGAGGGACCCCCAGTGCAATTGCGGAAGACTGTACATCACCATCAATCACAGCGAACGAAAGCTGTCGAGAAAACACACCCCATTGGTGAAGATACCTACCGTTCGTTTTTTGCACATGCCCTGGAAGGTTTCTTTCGCACCTCGTACGAGGGACGCTTCACCGAAGTCAACCCGGCCTTGGTCCGCATGCTCGGCTACGAGTCTGTCGACGAAGTGCTGGCCTTGAAGCTCCCCGATGACCTCTATGTTGATCCGCTGCAGCGGGAGTCGTTACGCGCCAACTACGAGGCCGCTGGGAGGGTCCAAGGAGCAGAGCTCTTGTGGAAGAAAAAAGGGGGGGGGCACCTCATTGTCAGCTTACATGCCCGCGTGCTGCGTGATCCACAGGGGGAGGTTCTGGGCTATGAAGGGGTAGTAGTGGACATCACCGAACGCAGGCACGCTGAGGAGTCGCTCCGACAGAACGAGGAACGCTACCGTTCGCTAGCGGTGGCTACGGCACAGATCGTCTGGACGACCAATTCCCAGGGCCAGGTCACTGAAGACTTGCCGCTCTGGAGGACGTTTACTGGACAAAGCGAGGAGGAGATTAAGGGAAAGGGCTGGCTTAACGCTCTTCACCCGGACGATCGAGAGCGGGTGTGGGACACCTGGGTGCATGCCGTGACGACGCGCAGTGTCTATACGATTGCCTATCGGGTGCGTCGCTATGATGGTGAATATCGTTATTTTGGCGTACGTGGCGCGCCCGTCCTCGATCAAGAGAGACGAGTTCGTGAATGGATCGGAACCTGTAACGATATTACGGAACGAAAACTGGTCGAAGAGGCGCTACGGGAGAGTGAAGAGCGGCTCCGCACCATCGTGACGAATGCCCCGGTTATTCTCTGGACAACCAACCGTGAGGGCATCGTGACGTTTATTGACGGGAAGGGGCTCCGCGCTCTCGGCTTCAAGCCTCTCAATCTCGTTGGCCAGTCAATCTTTCATCTTTTCCACGAGACCCCCCAGCTTGGGGAGAACCATCACCGTGCTCTTGCCGGCGAGGAATTTGAAGACCTTGTGGAGATTGCTGGACGGACCTTCGAGAGTCGCTATACGCCACTCCGTGATCAGGACGGTCACATTACTGGCATGATTTGTGTTGCAACTGACATCTCTGAACGGAAGCGGGCTGAAGAAGCATTGCTCCGCAGTCAGGAACTGTTCGCACGATTCATGGACCATAGTCCCGCCTTTGCTTTTATGAAAGATGAAGCAGGACGATATGTCTACATGAACAAGCCGCTCGAGCGCCGTTATCCGGACTTCCGCGGCAAAACCGATTTTGACCTCCTCTCTCAAGAGATTGCCCAGCGCGTCCGGGGTGACGATCTTGCAGTGCTGGCGGCGGACGCTCCGGTAGAACTCTACGAAACCATACCGGGAGCGGACGGTAAGGTTCAGTGGCTCTGGAGTTTTAAATTCCCCATCCAAGGTTCCGGCGGTCAGCGCTTCCTAGCCGGTTTATCGCTCGATATCACAGAGCGCAAACGCCTGGAGGAGCAACTCCGTCAGAGCGAAGAGCGTTACCGGATTGTCTCTGAGATTACTTCCGACTACGCCTATGCGGTCCGTGTCGATCCTGATGGGAAACTGGTGCTCGAATGGATTACTGCCGCCATCACTACCATCAGCGGGTTTGCGCCTGAAGAGATTGAGACCCAGGTCGAGCAGCGGAGTCTGATCGTCCCTGAGGATCTGGCGATTTTCCAAGAACACTGGAGTCGCCTCCTTGCCGGCCAGCCGGATACCAGTGAGTTTCGTATTCGCACGAAAAGCGGTGAAGTCCGCTGGCTCCGCAACTATGGCCGTCCGGTGTGGGACGAGGCCCAAGAGCATGTCGTACGCCTCTACGGTGCAGGGCAGGATATCACCGAGCGGAAACGGCTCGAAGAGTTAGTGCGCGAACGAGTGCTACGGCCGAAAGATCTCGCGACGAATCTGAGAAAATTCCGCCAGCAGCTTGGTCTGACTCAAGTCACCTTCGGTAAGGCTTTTGGCGGGTATAGCCAGCGCCAAATTACCAGCTATGAGACCGGCGAGATCGAGATCCCCCTCGGGCTGTTGCTGGCAATCCGGAGCAATGGCTACCCACTGGAAGTGGTCTTAGGCTCAAGCCAGACCAATGACGCCCTGAATGAGGTGATCAGTTACCTATCTACGAGTCGCAGGGCGCATGAAGCTGCCCGGCAACTGGCGGAGAATCTCCTCCGCATTTTGGAAGGAGAGGGGACGATGGTGACCACCCTCATGAGCCGGTTAGGAATCCCGCTGCGAGAAGAGACCGCTGGAGAGAGTCGTTCTCTGCCTGACCCATCTCGAAAGGTGAGTGTTGATGGTCCCCTGTCCGTTTTTCAGAACCCACCACGGAGAGGACGGCCTCCTCGCGGGGCCTGATGGTTTTGCGAGCTTAATAGGGCAGCAACGGAAAAAGTGAGCACCAGGAGGGAAGACGTGTTGTGGTTGGTGTCTCCCTCCTGCAGTGAGAGTGCCGCCTTTCAGGCTGCCCGGTTGGAACTGGGCTGAGAATTGAGCGCCTCTAGAGCTGAACCAGCGATTAATCGCTCCGCATGAGAACGGACCGCTTCCCGGTCAAGTCCCAGATGGGCACAAACATAGGCAAAAGAGAAGGGGTCTTCGTTTTCTTCACGTACCCAAGCCAGGTCTGCTTTCCACTGTTTCTTCTCTTTGTAGGAACGCCCTGGGCGGCTCGGATGAAAATTAGCAAGCACCTGAAGCGCATCGCTGAGTATTGCCCACAGCAACAGCCACTCACTCCGGTGTAAGGCATTCGTACGTGGACGAATTTGGCTCGGCAACAACAGGTCAGGATCAAGCTGGATTGGATCTTGACTCGTTCCCTGCCTTATTAGCGAAACCTGACGGGTTCCGTGTGTCAGTGTCTTCATCATCATCCCCCCCACAAAGAACTCTCCGGCTCTTACCGGAACTGGTATGATAGACACCGACACGTCAGGTTTTATTCACTTCCTCAGTGGTTTCCTACCCTTGTTTGCGGAGCGCGAAGAATGAGGTGAAGTTACCGCGCCGCGCTAAAAGCAGGAGGGTGTCTTTGTCCTTCGCATCGGTCATAGCCTTGTTAAAGTCCTCGACCGACTCAATAGGCTGACGGTTGACCTCTTCGATGACATCTCCGGGCTGGATACCAGCCACCTCGGCTGAACTGCCTGGCTCGAGTTCAGTGACCACTACACCTTTCTTGTTCGGATCAAGCTGAAAGCGGCGGGCGGCATCAGCCGAGAGATTGGCAACGGTCATCCCCCAGCTTTCTCCACTTTCCTCAGCCCTTTCGGCTCTAGCCTGCTGCTCGGTCAGTTCACCCAGCGTCACTGTAAGGGTTCTTTCCTTCCCTCCACGAAGGACGGTGACTTGGGCTTTTTCACCGACCGGGGTCCGTGCGACCAGAGCAGGCAATTCGTGCGAGTCTTTAATCGAAGTATCATTGAACGCAGTAATAATGTCGCCCCGCTCAAAGCCAGCTTTTTCTGCCGGACTGTCTTTGGTAACCTCAGCAACTAATGCCCCCGTAGGTTCCTGGAGCCCGAATGACTTGGCTAACTCTGGAGTGACTGATTGGATGGATACTCCCAACCAGCCGCGTGTGACTTTCCCTTTTTCTTTGAGCTGGTTAACGATTGCCTTGGCGAGGTCGATTGGAATAGCGAAGCCAATCCCAATGTTGCCACCACTCTGACTGAAGATTGCCGAGTTGATCCCTACGACCTCACCCTTTAGATTAAGAAGTGGGCCGCCAGAGTTGCCCGGGTTGATCGACGCATCGGTCTGGATGAAGTCATCATACGGTCCCGCACCGATCACCCGTCCTTTGGCACTGACGATGCCAGCAGTGACCGTTTGATCCAGACCAAACGGGTTGCCAATCGCCATGACCCAATCGCCCACCTGGAGGTCGGAGGAACTCCCCAAGGGGACTGGGTGCAGGGGGTGCTTGGGCTCGATTTTCACAACCGCGATATCGGTCTTTTCGTCAGTGCCAACGACTTTGGCGTCGTATTCTTCTTTGTCCGAGAGGCGGACCGTGATCCTATCCGCGTCACCGACCACGTGATGGTTCGTGATGATATAGCCATCCTCGCTGACGCTAAAACCTGAGCCAAGGCTCCTTTGCTGGCCCGGAGGAGGGCGGTCGCCAAAGAACCGGCGGAAGAACTCTTCAAAGGGATCTTCCCCCCCAAAAGGGCTGGGACCGGGACCCGGACCCGGCATGGGGCCCAAAGGGGGCATACGGCGGCGACGTTCCACTTTTTGGGTGGTGGAAATGTTGACGACCGCAGATGAAGCGTTCTTCGCGACTTCGCTCAAAGTTGGGACTTGGCCGAGCCGACCTGTAGGAGGCTGGGTTTGAGCGGATTCTTCACTCTTACTTGAGCCGAACAGATCAAGCGCGAAAAGTGGCGAGGCGCTCCAGACCAACACGCCAACCACGAGCGTCAGGAAGGCAAATCTTGGACAATACTGTATAAAGGAGTTTCTCATCCAATCCATCCTTAATTGCGAGAGTATGGTTTTTTGAAGGCATCCAACATAGGGGATTAGTCCACAGCGCACTCTGACATTCACGCTCTATTATATCTTTAGATAGAGGCTTTGTACGACTCGATCAAGAGAGGCTAGTAGAGAAGGGGCCTACGAACCGTTCTTCTGCCAAGACAAACAAGCTTTTCTCAGCTTTTCATCACTTACTGTTCTTGCGCTTCTTGCTCGGCTTTGTTGCGCAGTTCAACTTGCTTGATAAAGGTTGGGACCACCGGGGCGGTCTCAGGTGAGAGCCGATGGCGGATATCGCTGGCCGCTCGAACTGCGAGTTGACGGAGTGGTGGAGAGGGTTCGGAACGCGAGAAGTCATCGAGAAACGTCAGCACGTTATCGTTGCCGACCTCCCGCAATGCGAACAGGGCGGCGCCCTTGGTGGGAATATCGAGGTTGCGCCTGAGGAAATCCATGATTGGTTCAGCGCCACGTTG
>CAZAYE010000031.1:0-12299 GCA_964489255.1 uncultured Enterobacteriaceae bacterium | reverse complement strand
ATTTCGTTGCGGAATGACTTGCCGATTTGGGCAATGCCAAAGGGCGGTTTAAGACGACCAGACTGCTGGACATTGAGAAAATTTATGAACATGCCCTGCGCAGTTTCTGGTCGCAGGAATGCCACTGCTGCGTCTTCTTCAACCGGGCCGACAAAGGTTTTAAACATCAAATTGAATTGCCTGGCCTCAGTCAGGTCACACTCCATCCCTTTGGGGCACTGCCGCTCTTCTCTAGGAGGAATCTGATCAGCACGAAAGCGTCGCTTACAAGCGCGGCAGTCCACCAGAGGATCAGAAAACTCAGTCACATGGCCTGAGGCTTCCCACACTCGAGGATGCATGAGGACAGCGCTCTCGAGACCAACGACGTTCTCGCGCGCCGTTACCATGTAACGCCACCATGACTCACGGATATTGCGCTTCAGTTCAATGCCAAGCGGGCCATAGTCCCAGGTGCTGGCAAAGCCACCGTAAATCTCACTAGAGGGAAAGACAAACCCGCGCCGTTTGCTGAGGTTGACGATTTTGTCCATGGTCACCGACATAAGTCAGCAGCCCTATCATTCCTCCTGGGAACCGTCAATGTGAGAATCGGCAAAGAATCCTGCCTGTTCAAGAAACGCGCGTGATTTCAAGGGTCTGGACAGGTGAGGAGAGAGCATGCTCGAAACCAGCGCGCGCGTTTCGCGGTACACGCGAGAGGAAGCCCTAACCTTCAAAGACGCGTCTAGTGCTTCCTCTTTGATCCCACGCAGGAGATGTAGACTCTCAGTCGAAAGCAGCAAGGTGGTCCCTGCTTGCCCGCGACAGTTTCGGCAGAGAAGCCCCCCACGGCTAGGAGAAAAAGTGAGCGGCGTTTCGTCTTCAGCAAAACTGAGTCCGCACTGCTGACATCCGGTCAGATGTGGTGCATAGCCTGCATCCGTCAGGAGAAGCAACTCGAACATCGATAAGAAGAGAGGAGAAGGCGCCCCCTGTTCTTCTAACACTACGAGGCTTTGCAGAAGTAACTCGTAGGTTTCTGGGCCTGCCTCGCGGCCTACCACCATGACATCGATCAACTCAGTCACGTAACTGGCCAGCGCAAACCGCTGCAAGTCTCGACTCGGACCACGAAAGCTCCGTATCAGGTCGCAACCAAAGATGAAGGCTAACCCGTCGGTCCGGCTAGGCCGAAACCGCAATTGTACTTGGGTGAAGGGCTCTAGCACATTGACAAAGCGGCGACGCGAACGTTTCGCTCCTTTGGCGATACCAGTGATCTTGCCCCAGCCACGGGTTAAAAAGGTGACGATTTTGTCCGATTCTCCATGAGCGCGGCTACGCAGAACAATAGCAGGAGTACGTTCTTCTAGCATCTTTACCTTGACACTGTGGAAGGTGATTCTTACATTCCGCCAGAGACTTTGTCTCTTTAGGTAGAATAAGAAAGACAGCGGTTTTCACAAGGGGTAGAGAGCATGGATGGAGAAAAGCCAGACCGTGACAACCAGCCGACTGAACTGAGAAGCCCAGAGTCGAGTGAACAAATGGAGGCTTTGGGAAGTAGTGAAGAGGACGAGAAAGCGGCGTTGCGTGCTCAACTAGAGGAGAAAGAAGCAGCAGCGAAGGCCAATTACGATTTGTTTTTACGCGAGCGAGCCGAGTTAGAAAATTTCAAGCGTCGCCTGCAACGCGAGCAGGCCGAGTTCTTGCGGTTTGCCAACGAACCACTAATCCGTGATTTGCTCCCGGTCATCGACAATCTCGAGCGAGCAGTTGGCCATGCTCAAAGCGGAGGCAACGGTCAACCGCTCATTGAGGGGGTTGCTTTGGTCGTGCGTTCGTTCCTTGACACCTTGGAGAAGTACGGGGTGAGGCGCGTGATCGCCACAGGTGAGCTGTTTGATCCCTCCCGGCATGAGGCGATGGCTCAGGTCGAGAGTGCCGAAGTGACTCCTAACACCGTAGTCGCTGAATATCGCCCGGCCTATCTCTTGCACGACCGGCTGTTACGACCTGCTCTGGTGACTGTTGCGAAAACACCGGCTGGCGAGAAGAAATCCGAAGAGTAAAGGTTGCGCTCCTGGGAGTGGATGATTACACATGTTTGACAGTGGCTGGTAGGGGCGGAGGTTTTTCGAAGGAGAACAGGTATGGCAAAGGTTATTGGTATCGACTTAGGGACGACGAACTCGGTGGTTGCCGTGATGGAAGGGGGCGAGCCAAAAGTCCTCACTAACGCCGAAGGTAGTCGTATTACTCCCTCGGTAGTGGCTTTCACCGACAGCGGGGAACGTTTGACCGGGCAGATCGCCAGACGCCAGGCCATCACGAACCCAGAGAACACGATTTTTTCCATCAAGCGTCTCATCGGTCGCCGCTTCGACGACGCTGAGGTGCGGAAGGCTGTGAAGGTGTTGCCCTACAAAATTACCCCGGCTGACAACGGCGATGCCTGGGTTGAGATCCGCGGGAAGAAGTATAGCCCGGCGGAGATCTCCGCCTTCGTCCTGCAAAAGATGAAGCAGACTGCGGAAGATTACTTGGGAGAGAAAGTAACTGATGCGGTCATTACTGTCCCTGCCTACTTTAACGACTCGCAGCGCCAAGCGACGAAGGACGCCGGTCGCATTGCTGGGCTGAACGTTCTGCGTATCATCAATGAGCCCACGGCTGCTTCCCTGGCCTACGGGCTCGACAAGAAGAAGGATGAAAAAATTGCAGTCTTTGACCTTGGTGGTGGAACCTTTGACATTTCCATCCTCGAAGTAGGAGAGGGAGTGTTTGAGGTGAAAGCTACCAACGGTGATACCTTTCTCGGTGGTGATGATTTTGACCAACGGGTGATCGACTACCTGGCCGATGAGTTCAGGAAGGACCAAGGGGTCGATCTGCGCAAGGACCGCATGGCCCTCCAGCGCCTCAAAGAAGCGGCAGAGAAAGCCAAGATTGAGCTCTCGTCGTCGATGGAGACCGAGATCAACTTGCCGTTCATCACGGCTGACCAAACCGGTCCCAAACACTTGACGATGAAACTGACCCGCGCCAAGCTAGAAGCTCTATGCGCGGATTTGCTTGATCGTCTCGAAGGTCCCTGCCTCACGGCACTGAAAGATTCAGGCTTGTCTACCCGCCAGATTGATGAGATCGTTTTGGTCGGAGGTATGACCCGTATGCCTGTCGTGCAAGAGCGGGCGCGGCGAATTTTCGGCAAAGATCCGCACAAGGGAGTAAATCCTGACGAGGTGGTCGCTGTCGGCGCGGCGATTCAGGGTGCAGTGTTGAAGGGGGAGGTGAAAGACGTTCTGCTGCTCGATGTTACGCCCCTGTCCCTGGGCATCGAAACGCTGGGTGGGGTATTCACGAGACTGATCGACAAGAATACCACTATCCCGACCAAGAAGAGCCAAGTCTTCTCGACTGCGTCTGACAATCAAACGGCTGTGACCATCCGGGTCTTCCAAGGCGAGCGCGAGATGGCGGCGAACAATAAACTGCTCGGACAGTTCGACCTCGTCGGCATTCCGTCAGCGCCGCGTGGCGTGCCGCAGATCGAAGTGACTTTTGATATCGACGCGAATGGCATTGTCCATGTCAACGCCAAAGATCTCGGCACTGGCAAAGAGCAGTCGATCCGCATTACTGCTTCGAGCGGACTCTCGGAGAACGAAATCAAACAGATGGTCAAGGATGCCGAGGCGCATGCTGAGGAGGACAAGCGCAAACGTGAGCGTATCGAAGCGCGCAACCATCTCGATTCATTGATCTATTCGACTGAAAAATCACTCAAAGATCACCGCAATGACGTTGATGCGGCGACGGCAAGCAATATTGAAGCGGCTCTGGAGAAGGCGAAGAAGGCGATGGAGAGCGAGGACACGAGTACGATCAGAGCGGCTACCGATGAACTGACCCAGGCCTCGCACAAGCTTGCCGAAGCGATGTACGCACGGGTGGCAAAGGAGCAGCAGGCTGGTGCCAAGGAGGCTCAGGCTGAAGATGGCAAAGGGGATGGGCAGAGCCAAGGGAAGGAAAACGTCGTGGACGCCGATTTTGAGGAAGTGAAGTAACCTCTAGAGAAAGATAACGCTTATCTGCTGATTCTTGCCCCCACTCCTCCCTGCTTGGAAGAGTGGGGGCTTTTTTGTTATAGGGGAAGAGCGGGGGGGATATGGCCAGCAAAGCTGATTATTACGAACTGCTCGGTATCAATCGGAATGCCAGCGCGGAAGAACTGAAGAAGGCGTACCGCCAAGCTGCCTTACGCTACCATCCAGACCGCAATCCTGGAGACAAAGCAGCTGAGGAGAAGTTCAAGGAACTATCGGAGGCGTATCAGGTTCTCTCGGATGCGGAGAAACGCGCACAGTACGACCGCTACGGTCATGCTGCCTTCGAGCAAGGGGGGAACGGCTTTACTGGTGGCTTCGACTTCTCAAACTTTGAGGACATTTTCAGCGATATTTTCGGCGACTTCTTTGGTGGTGGCGGGCGAGGAGGTCGGCATGGAGGGCAGCGCGGGGAGGACCTTAGCTATAATCTAGAAATCTCCTTTGAGGAAGCGGCGTTTGGCACCGAGAAGACCATTGCCGTGCCGCGCATGATGGCGTGCGAGACCTGCCATGGGAAAGGCACCAAGCCCGGTACCTCGCCCAAGACGTGCTCCACCTGTCGCGGCAGTGGCCAGGTTCGGTTCCAACAAGGATTTTTCACTATCGCCCGTACCTGTAATCAGTGTGGAGGACAAGGGACGGTTATCACGGATCCCTGTACAGTCTGTCGCGGATCCGGAATGGTACGAACGAATGCCACTATCAAGGTAAAAATTCCCGCTGGCGTGGATAGTGGCGCACGCCTGAAATTGCGCGGTGAAGGAGATGCCAGTCCAGCAGGTGGGCCACCTGGGAGCTTATATATTCTCATTCATGTTCGTGAACACCCCTTGTTCGCACGACAAGGAGCAGATGTCATCTGTGAGATCCCGATTAGTTTTCCGCAGGCGGCTCTCGGGACGGACATTGAGGTTCCGACCCTCGAAGGCAAGATCAAGATGAAAGTGCCTCCTGGAACTCAGACGGGCAAGGTCTTTCGCCTGCGCGGCAAGGGTATCGCGAGCCTGCGAAGCGGCAGCCGAGGAGATCAGTTGGTTCACGTTATCGTTGAAACCCCACGCCAGCTCAGCCCCAAACAGCGTGCGTTACTCGAAGAATTTGCCCGGCTCGATGGTGAGAACGTACATCCTATGAGCAAGGGGTTCTTCGATAAGGTCAAAGAACTCTTTGGCTAAAGGCCTGAGAGAGGATGAAACTCCGCGACCTCGGTGAGTTTCCCTTCCTGCGTCGTCTGCGCGACCGGGTGCCTGTCGATCCTCGGGTCCTGCTCGACCTGGGCGATGACTGCGCAGCCCTTTCATTACCCGGAACCACACTGCTGACAACTGATGCGATGATCGAGAATGTCCACTTCCGTCTCGAGTGGACCTCATTTGCCGCCTTGGGTGAAAAAGCGTTCACGGTGAACGCCAGCGATATTGCTGCCATGGGGGGAGAGCCAACTTTTGCTTTACTCAGTCTGGGTGTTCCCCAAGGCTATGAAGTAGAAGACTTGGACGCCTTTTTCGACGGCTTTGTCCGGGCAGCGGGCGCGTGTGGTGCTGCGCTGATTGGCGGGAATATGAGCGCGGCGCCGTGTCTTATGGTCTCTGTCACTTTGCTTGGTCACGCGCCACATGGAATCGTAACTCGAGCTGGAGCTCAGCTGGGTGAGGATCTCTACGTGACTGGCACCTTGGGGGATGCCTCCTTAGGACTGCGGATGCTGCAAGAGGGAAGAGACACTGCTGAGGCACAAGCGGTGAAGGCGCGATTCCTCTGCCCCACGGCGCGCCTGGCGGTTGGTCGGGAAGTTGCGGGGTGCGGCTTAGCGACGGCGATGATCGATGTGAGCGACGGATTGCTGCAAGACCTCGGTCACCTTTGTGAAGAAAGCCACGTCGGCGCGGTGGTTGAAGCGCAGGCGTTGCCCTTATCGCATGAGTACCGGACGCTCTTAGGAGATCGAGACTGGCAACTTGCTCTCACTGGAGGTGAAGACTATGAATTGCTGTTTTCCGCTCCGGCGGAACACCAGACCACAGTGAGCGCATTGGCCCAGAGGAGCGATTGCGCGATCACCCGTATCGGTCGTATTGTGTCCCAAGCTGAAGGACTCAGTGTCCACGGCCCAGACGGAACCCCGTTCACACCAACCTATGGGGGCTTTGACCATTTCCGACAGGGGTAACATGGATCGTACTCGTCTTCATGACCTCTTGAGCCGCGTGCAGCATGGGGTAATCGATGTCGATCAGGCCCTCGATCTTCTTAAGACTCTCCCCTTTGAGGATCTTGGTTTTGCCAGAGTGGATCACCATCGTGCCCTACGGAAGGGCTTTCCTGAGGTGATTCTCGGCCAAGGCAAGACCACCCAGCAGATTGTTGAAATTGCCCGACGGCTGGTGGCGAACGGTCAGCACGCGTTGATCACTCGTCTTGATGAGCAGCAAGCCCACGAGGTGCAAGCCCTCTTGCCTGCCTTGCGTTATTATCCAGACGGTCGGCTCGGCGCCTTGGGCGAGCCTCCTAGGCCTCCCGTAGGACAAGGGACGATTCTCGTCGTCTCAGCAGGTACGGCTGATCTCCCTGTAGCCGAAGAAGCAGCAGTCACTGCTGAGTTGCTGGGAAACGAGGTCGAGCGGCTCTATGATGTAGGTGTGGCTGGGTTGCATAGGCTACTTGGCAGTGTAGAAAAACTACACACGGCTGCGGTATTGATTGTAGTGGCCGGTATGGAGGGGGCGTTGCCGAGTGTCGTTGCTGGCTTAGTAGGTCGGCCGGTCATTGCCGTTCCTACCAGTATTGGGTATGGGGCAAGCTTCAATGGTTTAGCTGCGCTTCTGGCAATGCTAAATTCTTGTGCGGTGGGTATCACCGTGGTGAACATTGATAATGGTTTCGGCGCTGCTGCAGCGGCCACACTCATAAACCGTCTCACGTGCCTTCCAAAAAACAGCCTACCGGCCTGACCAAAGGCCGAACGAAGCGTGCTCTGCAAGTTAGCTCGCTGACCACATCAGTAGGCAGCAGCTATCTGTGGCATACACTCAAGCGCCCATTTCAAACGGCCGGCAAGAAAGAGCAGGAACTCCTTGACCTCCACCTCAAGAATGCGCTGCGCATCGTGGAGAGTTCGCGCGAACTGCGCGGTGCCTTCATGAAGCTCGTGCAGATGCTGAGCATGCGCAGCGATATCTTCCCCCCTGAAGTAGTGAACATTCTATCGGTCGTGCAGTCCTCAGTCCCACCGATGGACTATGACCTGATTCGCGTTCAAGTGAAGAACGAACTGGGCAAATATCCAGAACAATTGTTCAAACGCTTCGACCGTGAGGCCTTCGCTGCCGCCTCGCTCGGACAGGTGCACAGAGCCAGACTTAAGAGCGGAGAAGACGTCGTCGTCAAGATCCAGTATCCCGGTGTGGACGAGACCGTCGTGCAGGACTTGAAGAATATGAAGGCTCTGCTGCACGTCTGTACGCTTATCACGCGTGACGTCCTGCGCCAGAAGTTCGACGCCAGCGAGATCTATCAAGAGATGGAAGAACGGTTACGAGAAGAGCTGGACTACGTGCACGAGGCCAATAACATCGCCCTCTTTCAACGTCTGTTCGCAGACGACGAGGCGGTCATTATCCCTCAGGTATACTTGGACTTTTCCTCACGCCGGGTACTGACCATGGAATTCGTTGATGGCTACAAACTCCAAGACATTCTGGCGCCAGGGGTGGACCAAGAGCTGAAAGACTGGGTGGCGATCAAGTATTTTCGGATCACCTGGCAGCAGATCTTCGAGTTCGGCGTCCTGCATACGGACCCGCATCCTGGCAATTACCTGGTCACTTACCATCCCAAGCTGGCGATGCTGGACTTTGGCAGCGTGCGGGTTTTTCCTGAGGAGATCCGCAAAGGTTACCACACCTTAGCCAAGGCGATTCTGGAACGGGACGAGGAAACCATGGCCCACTGCTTTGTTTTACTGGGATATCTGGATCCTGGCGATGATCCAGCGCCCTTAGTGCGCATCATGTACATCATCTTCGAGCCGGTGCTGGAGGACCAGGTGTATGATCCGCGTGACTTCGACTCGGTCGGGAAGACTGTGGAAATCACCGCCATCGGTTTAGAGAATCGCATTTTCAATGCTCCTGGTCACAGGCTGTTTCTCGTCCGTGCGCTCTTGGGATTGGATTCGTATGTGCATCAGTTTGGTACGGTGACAAACTGGCATCGTTTGTTTCGCAGGTGTGTGGACAGCGTCAAGGGATAGTGCTTCTTAGGTAGAACTCTTCCGAGCACGCCTGTTGCTCGTCGTTCTGCGCCCCAATACGATAGCGAAAGCATACCCTATACCTTCCGGGAGGAGGTGAGTGATGAGGACGGAGGAGACGCCGGTCAACTATTTCTCCTGCCGGCAATAAAATCGCGGGTATAACCGTTGGCAAAGACTCGCCGAAATGCATAAAATCCTTCTCTTTGTCGTCCCATTTCTGCAACTGTATAGACGGAACGCCGTAAACGACCATTTCGCTGAACCCATTAACCACCCGCACGCACACAGCTCCGGATTTGTCCCATGCCCGAGCAACGTAGACCGAAACTGTATTCGCCGGTCTGCGCCACGACAACGGTGGACAGCCCGAGAGAGCTGTATGCACTCTTGTCCAGACAACGAACAGGAGAAGCAGTATGACTGCAATCCCTATGATTGCCAGACGACGTGGCTTCAACCTTTTTTTCGTAGTCGAGCGGGCAAAGAAAGCGAGAGGAAGCAACACGAGCTAGAGCCGAAGCATGCCGGGCCCCTCTCTAGGCTTTCCCGTAGTCGTAAAACCCTTTGTCGGTTTTCCTCCCCAAGTAGCCAGCGGCGACGTAGTTCCGCAGCAACGGGCAGGGCCGGTACTTGTCGTCACCCAGACCGTGGTGAAGCCGTTCCAGTACGGCCAGGCAGGTATCAAGACCGATGAGATCGGCCAGCGCCAAAGGACCCATCGGCTGGTTGGTACCGAGCTTCATCCCCTGGTCAATGTCCTGCACTCCACCCACGCCTTCGTACAAGGCATAGATCGCCTCGTTGATCATTGGCAGGAGGATGCGATTGACGATGAAGCCAGCGTAGTCCTTAGCCAGAATGGTGGTTTTACCCATTTTCTTGGCCAATGCATCTACGACCTGCAGGGTTTCGTCAGAGGTCACGAGTCCACGCACGATCTCCACGAGCTGCATGACTACCGGCGGGTTCATAAAGTGCATGCCGATAACCTTATCAGGCCGCTGGGTGACCGCGCCGAGTTGAGTGAGTGAGATCGACGAGGTATTACTGGCGAGAATCACTTCCGGGCGAGTAATCTGGTCGAGCTGTTGAAAGATCGTCTTTTTGATTTCGTAGTCTTCGGGCGCTGCCTCGATAATCAGGTCCGCCTCGCGCAGCTCGACCAACTTGGCCGTTCCTCGCAGGCGGCCAAGGATGGCATGCTGCTCTTCCTCTGATAGCCTACCGCGCTCAGTCAGACGCGCTAACCCGCGTTGGATGTTCTCCAACGCGCGGTTCACGATCTGGACGGTAACGTCGTAGAGCAAGACAGAAAATCCAGCCTGAGCGGCAATTTGGCCGATTCCACCACCCATTTGGCCGGAGCCGACGATACCGAGAGTCTGAATATCTTTCATGGTCAGGCGGGAAGGAGGTTTTGCCGTTCGAGGTCGCTAATACGCGCGATCACTTGATCCATGAGCCAACCAGGAGTCGAAGCGCCAGCCGTTACCCCGATCTCCTGTATCCCAGCAAACCAAGCCGGCTCGACCTCTGTCGGTTCCTCGATGTGGTACGTTGTTGCCCCTTCTTCTCGGCAGACGTCGGCTAGGTGTCGCGTGTTCGAGCTATTTTTTCCGCCTACGACGATCATCACCTGCACCTCACGCGCTAGTTCACGTGCGGCATCCTGGCGCTCGATAGTCGGGTTGCAAATGGTGTTGAACACTTTGATCTCTTTGCAGCGCGGCGCCAGGTAGGAGAGAAGTGCGCTCACCAATTCGGTTTCTTGGGTCGTTTGCACGACGATCCCAACCTTCTTTGGCACCTTTGCGGTACGGGCATCTTCGGGCTTCTCGATCACGGTGGCTTTGCCACCAGCATGACCCAAGGTTCCGATGACCTCGGGGTGCTTCGGATTGCCGAAGATAATGAGATGATAGCCTTCGTTAACAAGTTGTTTGGCTTTGTTCTGCACCAGAGTGACAAGCGGACAGGTCGCATCGACGACGGTCAGCCCTTTCGTTTTAGCCTGCTCGTAGACTTCAGGTGCGACGCCGTGGGTGCGAATAATGACTGTGCCACCTCCCTCCATCGCATCGAGCGAGTCGATCGTGCGCACGCCTTTGTCGTTGAACGACTGGACGACTTGCGGATTGTGGATGATTGGTCCCAACGTCCGAACGGGGACGTTTTTATGGGTTTCGGCGGTCTGATTGACGATGTCCAGCGCTCTTTCAACTCCCCAGCAATATCCTGCATGCACAGCCTTGCGAATGTTTCTCATGCCCTGTCCTCCTCCTGCACCCGTTGCAACGATCCGGTCGTGCCGGTTTGCGAGCCAATCCACAGCTCGCCGCCTTCATAGAGCTCTTTTTTCCAGATTGGGACGGTTTCCTTGAGCTGGTTAATGGCGTAGTGACACGCCTCAAAGGCCGCGTGTCGGTGGCCTGAAGAGACTGCGATTGCCACGCTAGCCTCACCGATGTCTACCTGGCCGAGGCGATGAATCATGGCAATTTTGAGAATCGGCCAGCGCGCCAGGGCCTCGGCGGCGATTTTGGTCATTTCTTTCTCTGCCATGCCTGGATAGCATTCGTACTCCAGACGAATGACGTGCCGCCCATCATTAGTGTTCCGCGTCGTGCCAACAAAGGTGGTCATCGCGCCCGCGCCTGGGTCGGCCACAAAATCGCTTAACTCCTGCATGTTGATCGGGCCCTGGGTGATCTTACACAAGATGCGAGTTGGTGTATCAGACATAACAACCCCCGCTGACTGGCGGGATAAAGGCGAGTTCGTCATTATCTTGGAGGGCATGGGTCTTGTCAACGTATTCTTGCGCGACGGCAAAAGCGATTGAGCGTTCGACCACGGCTAAGTCTGGGCGCTCTCGTTTGAGCATTTCCCACACTGTCTCTATGGTCGCACCCGCCGGTACCTCTCGGACTTCCTCGCTCTTTCCCAGGCGTTCCCGCAAGGAAGCAAAATAACGTAGCTTAATGCGCATGCCGTTCGCCTCGTAAGAGAAACAGCATATGACCGAGCTCAGGCAAAATGAGCTTGGTCATTCCTAACTCCACCGCACCAGTCGAGCCGGGGAGCGAGATCACCACTTTTCCTTTAGCTACACCCGCCGTGGCTCGGGTCATCATCGCGGCTGAACCAATGTCCTGGTAGCTTAACATGCGGAAGAGTTCGCCAAAGCCGCTGATTTCCTTTTCCAGTAGTCCTTGGATGGCTTCGAAAGTTGTGTCCCGTGGGGCAATACCGGTTCCGCCGTTGATGATGATGGTGTCCACGTCGGGCCGGTCCAACAGCGTGCGCACAGCAGCAGCAATCTGCACAGGCTCATCTTTGAGGATCTGATAGAAGACGACAGGATGATGGTATGTTGCCAGCAACTCTTTGATCTTCTTGCCGCTTGTGTCCGTTTCTTCGGTACGGGTATCGCTGGCCGTGATCACCGCACAGCGCACAGTCCGATGGGCCTTGTCTTTATGTTCGGTAACCGCCATAGGTTCTTATGTATTCTCGCTCCGGCAAAATCGCAACCCTACGGAGGATTCTTGTGGTCACGACAATCAAAAAACTCGATCAACAGCGGCACGAATTAAAGGCACTGCGGTATTTGTTGGAGTACTACCCAGACAGCGTGCAGAATCGCGATGCTATACCGAGCCGAGAGGATTTTCAGATTCCTGACAACCAGCTTATCTACGATGCACTGATGTCAGCCAAAACCAAGGAGGCAGCAGCTCAAGCGATCGAAGAACTTGACTTGGAAGAAACTGACATTGAGTCGTTCTTGCGACTTGGCGGACAGTTCTACCATACCTATCCACTGTTGGTGAAAGAACGCGGACAAGAATTCCGCGAGGATAAGATCAAGGTTGTGATGCCAGGGGAGTAACACAAGAGGAAACGGAGAACCGGAAAATCGGTGAACTAGGGAATCCAAAATTCTTTCC
>CAZAYE010000030.1:9129-12302 GCA_964489255.1 uncultured Enterobacteriaceae bacterium | reverse complement strand
GATTCCGGTGCCACCCTCCACGATAAGCTGGCGACCTTGGGAGCCGAAACTTTATGTGCGGCCTTGCGTCTCTTAAAAAGTGGACAACTGGTGGCACGCCCGCAGAACGAGACTGAGGCGACGTACGCGCCGCTGATCAAAAAGGAAGATGGCCGTATCGACTGGCAGCAGGACGCCGAGACGATTGCAAGGCGGATTCGCGCCTTCAATCCCTGGCCTTCGGCTTACACCACGCTGCACGGCAAGCTCCTGAAGATTTTCGCTGCACGGCTTGAGCAGGCTCTTCCTCATCCCGTCCCTTCTCCGGGCACGATCGTCGAGGTTACCCCAGTCAGTCTCGTGGTCGCAACCGGATCTCAGTTGCTGGCGCTGAGCGAGGTCCAGTTGGAAGGCAAGAAACGCATGCCAGTGGAAGAGTTCCTGAAAGGTCATCACCTTATGCCAGGTCTCAGGCTTGGTACCCACATGTAATGGCGTGTTGCGAACTGCTCGCAGATGTGGAAAGAGAGGAACCGGAGGGATACAGCGTATGGCAGAAAAATTCTCAATGGAAGACGTGAAAGCGTGCTCACAGAAGTATAAGAACTGGGGCAAGTGGGGAGCCAATGATCAACTTGGTACCCTGAATTACATCACTCCCGAAAAAGTGGTCGAAGCCGCCAAACTGGTCAACCAGGGCAAGACCTTCTCCTTGGCGATCCCTTTCGATGATAAGGGACCGCAAACCGGATCATTCGGCCGCTTCAATCCTATCCACTTCATGCTCCAGGACGGAGCGGATGTCGCCGTTGGAGCACAGGACCACCTGCCCAACATCCGCTACACCGATGATGCGGTGACTATGCCGCTCCAGTGCGCCACGCAGTGGGATTCGCTCGCGCATATCATGTACGACAACAAAATGTACAATGGGTATGCCGCGAGTGAAGTCACCAGCACCGGAGCCAAGAAAAACGGGATCGAAAATGCCAAGAGCAGGATTATCACTCGCGGTGTGCTTCTTGATATCCCCCGCTACCGCGGGAAAGCCTGGCTCGAACCCGGAGACGCGATTTATCCAGCGGATCTCGACGGCGCTGCAGCTGTGGGCAAGGTCAATGTGGAGAAAGGAGATATCGTGCTGATCCGCACGGGCCAGCTTGCTCAAGTGCGCGCGGAAAAAAGCTGGGGCCAGTACAGTGGTGGACCAGCTCCCGGTCTGAGCTTCACCTGCGCGCCCTGGCTGTGTGAGAAACAGATCGCCGGCTACGCGGTCGACACCTGGGGCACTGAGGTGATTCCGAACGAGACCCCAGACGTGTTTCAGCCGCTGCATATCGTGCTGATCGTCCATGCCGGCATGCTGGTGGGCGAGATTTTCGATCTGGAAGAGCTAGCCGAAGACTGTGCGAAGGATGGGGTGTACGAGTTTATGTTTGTGGCCCCGCCGCTACCAATCACCGGCGCAGTTGGCTCACCGGTGAATCCGCAGGCAATTAAATGAAGAGTAGGGGCGAAGCATTCGTCCTACGGCTCTGGCAGAGGCCCGGGGACACAGTCCCGAATGCTTCGCCCCTACCGAGGTTCTTCTGCCAGCCGCACCGAGCGGACTTGCAGCAACCCTGGCTTGACGCGCAGCCATCCCTCGATCACAATCGGCCGGTCGTGCATTGCCTCACTCTGCAAAGTTGCCAGTATTGCCTTTTCTGCAAGCAATCGTAACCCCCAGGATGACACCGTACGCAACCGCTCTTCAGCTGGATAGGCTGGGATCACCGGCTCAACCCGGGCCACTCGAAAAAGCGCCGGTTTGTCTCCGATCCACACCTTGAGCACAGGGAAGCTCGAAGTCCGTGGCTCGGCTGTCACATCCAGCACGCCGGTGAGACGAATCAGCGGCACGGGCTGGACATCAAGGGTGGCGTCTTGAGCCTGCGCCTGCAGCGAAAAGGCCACCAGAAGCCAACAGGCCAGCAGCGTGGTTCTACAATAGAGCATACCCTTCCAGCAGACGAAAAAAAGACCAGTGGGATTCCCATCACCTCTTGACCATGCGACCATAAAGAAGAGCCTCTAACAGAGTCAAGCTGCAGCGACCGCGGCGGAATGACACGTGACAGGAATTGAGAAACTGAACCAGATGATCCTGAGCATGGGGGTAAAGTTCCGGGCAGAGATGGCCCGTCCATCCGGTCCTGTCCCCACCCGGTTTCCCGTCACTCAGTCGTTCGCCTTGGCCGCGACTCACCATTTCTTGACCGGTCCAGACGCTGTCCGCCGGATCCTCAGGCGGACCACTCCTGAAGAGATTGCGCGGCGCGGCAAACGGCTCGGCGCCTCGATCTCGCCGCTCGCCATCTGGATGCTGGGGTATCAGTTTCTCGTCGGCCGGGAAATCCTCCTGGACTTCCAAGCAGTCAACTCGCGCGCCCAAGCGAATGAAATAGCGGTGGTGCTTGATTGCTGGCGCCGGCTTGCCTTTACCCATCGGAGCGATGGGCACCTGGACAATAGCGACTCTGGCTCAACTAATCTCTTCCTCCCCACCTCGACCGTGCAACAGCTCTACCAGGCACTGCTGCCGGTAGACTTAGAGATCCGTCGGCGGCTCGGGCAGTTTCTCTCGGTGCTGGAAGAGTATCTGTTCCTGCTCAACGCTGAAGCCCGCCTCGGTATTGTTGACTCTGGACCCTATCCCCTCAGTGTCTCTCAGGTACTCATCGTCCGCGACTTCTTTGATTTAAAAGGGGAACACTATCCGTGGAGCGAAGCAGCGGCAGACGTGCCATATTTTACTTGTTCGCTCGCCTTCACCCTTGATCCGAGAGATTTCCAGAGCATCGCGATTAGCGACCGGGCTATGTTAATGACTACTCCGTCAACCTATGTCGACGCCATCTGTGAGATCGCGCTGGTGAGCACTGACAACAGCACTCTCCAGGTGTTGCCTTTTACCGAGATGGACTGGCTCACCCGAGCGGCGAAAAAAGCGCAACCTAAGTTGCTGGCGTGGTTCGAGCGTCTCTCCCGCAGGCACTGGATTACTTACGGCACTCTTCCGTGGATCAGACGGCCCTTTGCCCTCCTCTCAGGGGAAGAACACCCGCTTTTCTGGGATCCGAGTCCGGCGGCGCTGCAAGTGCTTCCTGCCTACGAGGACGACGATGCCCAAGCTGTCCGTTGGGCGCACCGCT
>CAZAYE010000030.1:0-9119 GCA_964489255.1 uncultured Enterobacteriaceae bacterium | reverse complement strand
CCAGCGCCTTCGTCCCACTTCTCTGACTCGCTGCCTATGTCAGTAAACAAGGCCATCCTTCCTCCGCTGTTTACCTCGCAGTTTCTTGCTCGCCTGGAAACTTTGCGAATCCGTGCGCGCCGGCGGTTCCTGGGCAGCCGTCCGGGAGGGCATTTATCCTTACGCCGCGGCGTTGGCTTGGAATTTGCCGACTATCGCCCCTACACTCCCGGTGATGACCCACGGTATATCGACTGGAAACTCTACGCCCGGACCGACCGCCCCTACATCAAATTGTTCCAAGAAGAAGAGGAGTTGTACACCTATCTGTTTCTCGACCTCAGTGCCTCGATGGCCTACCCAGCCGAAAACGAGAAGTATGCTACAGCCCGAGACTTGGTCCTGGCTCTTGCGTACGTGGTCTTGGCGAGTAACGATGCAGTCAAAGTCCATGTGCTGGCGAACAACACGGAAGAGCTCGCAACGCCCTTCTTTCGCGGGCGCCAGCGTTTGCTAGATGTGGCGACTTTTCTCAGTGCCCACCGGCCAGCAGGCAAGGTAGATACTCCTACGGCATTGGCTCACCACTTGCAGACTGTCCGCCGTCCCGGGAAGGCGATTTGGGTTTCTGATTTTCTGTTCCCCACCACCGTTTACCAAGCCGGACTCAACCTTTTGCGCGCGGCGAACTTTGACTCGGCGGTCATCCAGATACTCGGTCGAGACGAAGTCGATCCTCCTTTAGTCTCTGCAGGCGCCCGCATGGTAGACAGTGAGAGCGGTGAAACGACGCTCGTGCGTTTTGACGCGCAGGCCAAGAAGGAGTACCTGCGCCGTTTGGACCATCATAATCGTGAGCTCCGGAGTTTCTGTCACCAAACCGGCGTCCATTACGCCTTGTTCACCACCGACCAGGAGCTGCAACAATTTGTCTTACGCGAGCTGCCGGCGTTGGGCATGCTAACATGAGTTGTCAGTTGCTAGTTCTTAGTTGCCAGCTATCAGTTACCAGTAGCCAGTTTCCAGTCGTCAGATTCAGAGCTATGAAAAACTAGGAACTGAATACTGACAACTGACCACTTTCTATGGACTTGTCCTTTCTCTCTCCTCTCGCTTTCCGACTTCTCTATGCGCTCCCGCTGTTGATCGTGCCGTACCTGTTACGGGAACGAGGCAAGCGCATCGTCGTACCTGCCCTGTTCCTTTACCAAGGATTGCCATCCTCAGCGCGACGGCGGCTGTGGGGCCGGCTTCGGCTCACGCCGCTGTTCTTTCTGCAACTGCTGATCTTGTTGCTGCTCGTTGCTGCCGCAGCTCAACCGTTCATCCAGCGCCATGGCAACAAGATCGCTCTAGTCCTGGACACTTCTGCCAGCATGCAGGCTCGTACCCCTGCTGGAGAAGCCAGCCTTTTCGACGTGGCCAAAAACCAGGCGGCGCAAGCGTTGGCAACGATTCCGCCTGGAGACACGATCAACCTTTTTACCAACGCTCCCTTCCCGGCTCCAGTTTCGGTACCAGCTGAGACCCGCGCGCAAATTCAGCAGGACCTCGCTCAAGTAGCAGCGACCGATGCACCAGACCCAAGCGACGAGGTTCTCTCAGCTTTCTTTGCGCAGTTGCTGGGAGAGCGCGGCTTTCAGCAGATCTTTTTTTTCACCGACCGGCCGCTGGCGACGTCGGGAGGCACAGACGCGCTGACAGTCGTGACGCTCGGCGGACCTCAGCCCAATCTCGGCATCACGGCCTTTCGTCTCTATCGTAGCCCGTTTTTCCCAGACCAGATTGACGCCACAGTCGTCGTTGCAGGTTCAGAGCGATTGACTGGGTGGAGTATAGGCATCGAAGATCAAGACACGGGAAAGGTTATGCAGTCCCAATCCTTTACCACAGGAGAATCTCTGGTTTTTCCCTTTCCTCATCTGTCTCTAGCGACTACTTATCGCACCCGCCTATTTCTCGAGGATGGCTTGGCCGTAGACAACGAGGCTTATGCGGTGCTGCCAGCGTTGACCACTGTACCAGTACTCCTGGTTACACCCTCCCCTGACGTAGCCAAGAGCTTAGACCAGATTCCTAACCTCAAACTAGACCGCGTGAGCCCTCAAGAGTACAGCCCAGCGAAGGCAGCAGAATTTCCGGTTGCGCTCTTTCACCTGACCGCACCTGACGAGCTCCCACCGACCAACGCGGCGTTTATTCTTCCACCCGAGGGCAACGCTCTTTTCCCCCTCGGGAAGGTGGCAACGCGACCACCGGTCACCCAGTGGACCGCGGCGCACCCCTTGACGAGTTACGTGACGTTTTCCTTGCTATCCCCTGCCTACACGCAAGCGTTCCTGCCAGTGAGCTGGTGTAAACCGGTTATCAGCGCAACGGTGGGCCCGTTAGTCCTTGCTGGCGAGCGCGAAGGGAGACGGTATGCTGCCGTAGGCTTCGATGTACTCCCCTATCTGGGTAAGCAGAATCTGCCGACCTCGATTCTGACCTTAAACCTGCTCAGTTGGTTAACCGATCAGGCCGGACAACCAGCAAGTCTCAAGACCGGCGCGGCGCTCACGCTGCCGGGAGAGACAGCGAGTGCCCGCTCCCCTGCTGGGGCTCTCCTCACTCCGGTAGGAAATTCGCTGTCGCTGAAAAAGCAAGGGATCTACACCGTCAGCGAAAACGGCAGCGAGCGCCGGATTGCGGTGAATTTGTCCAATAGTGAGGAGTCCCGTTTGGGACGACCACTCCACCTCACGCCGATTGCGCCACCTGCGCCAGTTACGCCTGAAACGACAGGCCAACCGCTGTGGCCGTGGCTGCTGGTCGCTGCTGCTATTTTACTGAGCCTGGAGTGGTGGTTCTTCGCCCGCTCCGGAGAGACACCACAAACGGCGTAAAATTGAGTTGGCTGATGACCTCTTCCCTCTCTGCTTTCGCTTTCAGTCGTCCTGAGTTTCTTTTTCTCCTTGCCCTGCTACCGCTCTTTTGGCTCTGGCAGAGGCGGGCGTTTCGTTCTCTCTCGTCTTTTCTCAGTCTCCTTTTACATTCCCTGGTTCTCGCGTTATTGATTCTCGCTGCGGCTGGGCTTCACCAACTCCTGCCAGGTACGGAAAGTTCTCCGCTCTTGGTTCTTGACCTCTCCCAGAGTTTAACAGCGACCCAACGGCAATGGATGCAAGACACAATCGTGCAGAGTCTGCGTCTCGCGCCGAATACGCAGACTCTTGTCTTTGCCGGTGGATACAAAAGCTTGCCGTGGAACGAGGCCAAACCCTTGCTCTCAGCCCCTCCGTCAGATTTACAACTTGAAGAGACTAACCTGGAAAAGGCGTTGACGCACGTAGTCAGAGAAGCCACGAATCGGAGTGTCTACCTGCTGAGCGATGGTTGGGAAACGAAGGGTGAAGTGCGCTCGATCCTGCCGCTGCTCAATGAGCGTCAACTCGCACTATACCCGTTTCTCCCACCTCCTGCCGAGGCGGCGCCGAATATTGCGATCCAACGCCTCGGTGCGCCACCGTCCACTGCCGGCGGTGAGGCGATCGAGGTCAGTGTCGCTTTGGAAAACACCAATTCCGCGTCTACTCAAGGCGAACTGATTCTCCGGCAAGGTGATACAGTGGTGTGGCACCAAGCAGTCACCCTTGCTCCAGGCGTCTCGTTGTTGACTCACCCCTTGGTGTTGTCGGACAGCGGACTGATCCCTCTCCGTGCGACTTTCACTCCTAGTTCTCTCCATGAGGATGCAATTTCTCAAGACAACCAGGCGACCACGTGGGTGAGTGTTGCCCCGCTGGAGAAGGTGTTGTTGCTGAGCGCTCGCGCCCAGGATAACCGCTATTTAGAGCAGGTGCTCAGTGACCGTGGACTTGGAGTGACCGCGCTTGATTTCACTGCCAAGCCAGTAACGGTGCCTTCGCCGGAGCCGTTCGGCACCGTCATTCTCAACAATGTCGCCCAGGATAGATTACCGCCTGCCTTGCTCAACGGCCTCGATGAGTATGTGAACAAAGGCGGAGGACTCATCATGATTGGCGGAGAAGAAAGCCTGGGGCTGGGTGGCTACAAAGGCTCGCCGGTCGAACAAGTCCTCCCAGTGACGTTGACCCCGCCACAAAAGGAAGAGCATCGTACCGCCATGATCCTAGTGATCGACAAGTCTGGGAGCATGCGCAGAGAGAACAAAATCCTCTATGCAAAAGAGGGCGCCAGGACTGTCGCCCGCAACCTCAAGGATACGGACTTGCTCGGAGTGATCGGTTTTGACCAAGAATCGTTTGTGGTGGTGCCATTAGAATACCTGGGCAAAATCCGCAACGAATTTGACGATCGCCTTGATCGGCTCAAGGCGTCCGGCGGGACATTTCTGCTTCCGGCACTGCAAGAAGCCAAGCGCCAACTCGAACGGCAACATGCCACGCGTAAGCAGATTGTGATCTTAACTGATGGTGAAACTGGTGGTAGCGGCAGCGATTATCTTGACTTAGTGACGGTCATGCGCGGGGAACAAAAGATAACTATTTCCACCATCGCTGTGGGCGAACAGGCTAACCTGCGCTTGCTCTCACGTCTCGCTGACTATGGTGGCGGCGTATTCCACCATACGATCGACCCTTCTACCCTTCCTGACCTTTTCCTTGACGAGATGGAGGATAAAGGTGAAGAGAAGACCATGGTGGAGAAAGACCTCTCGCCAATTCCCAATCGCGACTCACCTCTGCTCAAGGGATTGGAGGATCGACCCCTGCCGTCAGTCAAGGGGTATGTTGAGGCGGAAGTGAAAAAAGGCGCCCGGTTGGATATTGCCCTACGGGTGGACGGAAGGCGACCGCCACTCTTGGCTTCTTGGTCGTATGGACAAGGGAAAGCCGTGGCCTTTACCTCGGACGCGAATGGCCGCTGGTCCGCCCCGTGGGTCAGTTGGGAAGGATTCAGCAAGTTTTGGTCGCAAGCGGTGCGTTGGTGCCTCCCGGAGGTCAAGCGTACAGAGAGTCATTTCTCGGTCGAGTTAGGACATAACGAAATCGGGCTACTGGTTGACCTCTTCTCCTACGGCGTCAGTGAAGAAGGACGGGCAGCATCGGTCAGAGTGCAGGGATCGGCTGGGAGCGATGCGGCTTTCCCTTTGGAGCGGCTCGCGCCAGGGCATTATCAAGGCACCCACCCAACCCAGGTACCTGGAGACTATCGCGTTGAGGTCACCCTCCCGACCGGTGAGAAGCTCGGTCCCTTAGGCTACACCGTGCCACCTCGCCGTTCTGGGGAAACTCCTCAGCCGCAACCGAACCTCCCGCTTTTGGAAACCCTCGCCCGGGCAACCGGCGGCGGGGTAAATCCTGATATCAGCACGTTATCCCAGCCAACCAGCCCACCGCAGCAACAATCGCTACTACCGTCTCTAATTTCTCTGGCGATGGCACTGTATTTTGTTGAGTTGCTCGTGAGGCGGATGGTATAAGGAAGCATTCAGCCACCGAGGAGGAGAGATGGCTTATCTCGTACTACTGCGCCATGGTGAATCTCAATGGAACCTGGAGAACCGCTTCACTGGTTGGGTGGACGTACCGCTTTCTCCTAAGGGTGAAGAAGAAGCCCGTCAGGCTGGCGAGAAGCTGAAGGCTGCGGGCATCCGTTTCGACCTTGCTTTTACTTCGGTGTTGCAGCGCGCGATCCGCACGTTAGAGATCACGCTCGAGGTTCTCGGGCAAAACAACCTTCCGGTAGAGAAGGACCAGGCGCTGAACGAGCGCCACTACGGCGACTTACAAGGACTCAACAAAGCAGAGACCGCTAAGCGCTTTGGTGAAGAACAGGTACACATCTGGAGACGCAGCTATGATATCGCCCCGCCAGGCGGGGAAAGCCTGAAAGACACTGCAGCCCGCACGTTGCCCTACTTCGAGGAAAAGATTCTTCCGGTCGTGAAGGCGGGAAAAACCGTGCTCGTCTCGGCACACGGCAATAGCCTGCGCTCGCTCGTTATGCACCTCGATCGCCTGAGTCGTGAGCAAGTATTGGAACTGAATCTCGGCACTGGCGTGCCGATCGTATACGACATTGACGCGGAGGGAACAGTGAAGGAGAAGCGAGTGTTGTGAGGCGGCTATCAGCTATCAGCAGTCAGCGTTCAGCAAAAACAAACGACGAAGTATTCTTCTGCCTTGCTAATAGCTGATAGCTGAAGGCTGACGCCGCAAGGCTCATGGTTGCGGCAGGCGGTAATATTTCCCCTTAAAAAACAAGAGCGGACGGTCTCCCGAGGCCGAGGCACACATGATCTCGCCGACATAAATCGTGTGATCCCCACCATCATACCCCCCAACAAGTTTGCACTCGATGTGGCCCATCGCGCCATCGAGGAGCGGCACCCCACATTCGCCGATCCGACAAGGAACTCCATCGAACTTTTCGATGCCTTTCGTGGCAAAGCGGCGTGAGAGGTCTTCCTGATCTTCATTCAGGAAGTTCACCGCAAAGACCTTGGACGCTTCAAAACAGGCGTAGCAATCTACTTTTTTATCAACACAGATCAGCACCAGAGGTGGATCGAGCGACAGCGAGGAGAACGCATTGGCGGTCAAACCGAAAGGCTTGCCAGCTTCGTCCTTCGTCGTAATAACTGTCACGCCAGTAGCAAAATGCCCCATGACGTTGCGCAGATCGCGTGCATCGATAGCCATAGCACCTCCTGGTTCCTGAACGTGTCTCTTGACTGCTACCAGAGCGGCCGCCGGCCTGTCAATTCCTCTGACGTGGGATCACCGTGCCGACGTAGACATAGGGTAAATCCAGAGAAGTCACTGGTCGATCGTGCGCTCGCACTTCGGCTCGGACAACCGAAGCGACAAAAAGGGTATGGTCACCGGCTGGGTAACTGCCGACGACTCGACACTCAAGCACGGCCATCGCCAGCTTGAGCAAGGGGACTCCAGTCTCTCCCAGATCATAGGCAAACGGTTCGAGATTATCCGGTCGGCGCGAAGCCGCTGAGAAGAAATAATCTTCCAGTTCTTTACCTTTGCTCCCAACAACATTGAGACCGAAAACACCTTGCCGCTCGATCAAGCCGTGGCTGAAATGACGCTTGTCCACGGCTGCCATAATCAACGGCGGTTCACCAGACACCTGTGTCACCCACGAGGATGACATCCCATGAGGGTGTTCTCTGTCGCTTACCGTAAGTACGTAGATACCAGTGGTGATCTCGCTCAAGGCTTCGGCGAGTTGAGGGTCCATGTCGTTACCTCCTCATTCTTCTCCCCCTCCCGCACCAGCGGGCGAGGGAACCGGCACAGATTCAGCTGTGACCTCCGATAAAATCAAAAGGGATACGACCTACGGCAAAGGCTGAGACCAATATTCCAGCACCGGCGTAAGAAACCCCGAACTCCTGAGCCAGGAGCGGCAGGACCGGTGAAATCACACTCGATCCGAGCATGATCACCAACGTCATCAGGGAAATAGCCAGGATTTGGGAATCAAGTTCGGCGGTGAGGCGACGGAGAAAAGTCATGAGCTATCAGAGCCGCGACCGTAATTTCCCAAATTCGCTGCAGTGAGCGTCCGCGCCACTTCCTTATCGCACGTCGGTGCTCGACCAAAGACTTTCTCCCACACCGGCGCGGTCTCCATGCACATGTAGAGCGGAACCTGAGGCGCGACTCCCTTGAGCCAACTGGTAAGCGCGCGGTACATCTTAACGCGTAGGGCCTGAAACGTCCGCCACTTACCATCAGCACAGGGAACCTGTTCGCCAGAGAGCAAGCGAGTGTGGGGAAAACGTCGGCGCATAGTCGCACGAAGAGCTGGCGTGAGACGCAGACTGCCCAGACTCACCCAGGCGACCCGAGACGGATCAACCGCGGAGAAGAGCTGCAGTACTGTATCTCGGTAGCCCGCTTCCCACCCGGGAAACTCGATCAGCGGATCAAAGTGAAAACCGAGCTTGTATCCAGCTGCTTGCACGCGTTGCGCTGCCTCTAAACGAGCAGAAAAAGACGCGGTGCCATGCTCTTCAGTATCGGTGATCTCAGGCGGGGTCAGTGACCATGATACGACCACCCGATCTTTGGGCTCAAGTGCGAGGAGCCCACCAACGCAGTCGCTCTTGGTCTTGAGTTCGAGAAGAGCATTCTTGCGCGCGGCAAAGAACGGTACCAAGTCAGTCGAGAAACTGAGTACCGGGTCCAAAGCTAAACTATCAGAGAGCTCTCCCGTGCCAATGCGAAACTGACGCCAAGGTTGGCGATCCACGACTGTGGCGACCTCGCGCAGCAGATCATCGACGTTAGTGAAAATCTTGAGTGTAGGATTATTGGCTAAGTACTCCTGGAGGAAACAGTAGCTACAGTCCATCGGACAATTGGAGATAAGACTCACAACCAGATAATTGCAGCACACTAATCCCGGGGTGCCAGCCGGACAGTGTTCGAGGAACGTTGAGCGTTGGCGGGTGAACAACCAACGGCGCTTCCCTGTAGCAAAGCGATCAACGTCGTCTCGTGCAGACAGCTGCCGCTCCCAGTCTTTGTCCACGAGGTGGACGGGCACCTCTGGCAGTCGTTCCAGGGCGCGCTGGACCACGGGAGCATTTTCTTCTCCCTGTTCGATGAGAATTTCGCTCGGCGTATAAAGGGTCATATGTCTCCACAGTTCTGGCATGTTTTCAGAGCCGCGCATGTTAGCAAGCGGCGTATTCTACCACTCCCTCACGGTCGTGGCTCGGATACCTATGATCACAGGCAGCAGATTATACTTGGTCCAGTATATCAAACAGCCGTTGTAGCGCTCCATCCGCAAGCCCTTGCTGCAGATGACTGACGATTTCAGCCAACTCTCGCACATTGCGCGCTTTGAGTTCTAGTGTCACCTCATCCCCTTCAAAGGCCGGCGGGAATGATACACGCACGCGACTGCCAAGGTCTAGCGCCTTGACCACGGCGCGGAGGTCTTCCTCCAAGCGAGACAGCTGTGGATAGCGGAGCCTGCGCAGCGCGTCCTTCACTGTCTTGAGTCTGTCGTTGCGCGAGAGTTGAGAGTCAAGCGGGCGACAGATCTCAGGTCGGGCGAGCATCTGGTGGATCGCACCACCATCTCGCAAGACGATCTCTTCCAGCCAGTCAAGAAAATCGCGCACCTGGTTTTCACCAAGC
>CAZAYE010000029.1:0-12394 GCA_964489255.1 uncultured Enterobacteriaceae bacterium | reverse complement strand
GTTGCTGCTCCAACAGAAGAAGAGATACCTATACCAGCGGCAGAACCTGCCCCGGTCACTCCTCCCCCTGAAACAAGTGAAGAGGCTCTGACAGCCTACGTAATTCCCTTCATTCTCAACGTGCGCTCCGGTCCTGGAGTGACAAACCCGATAGTTGGTATCCTTCTCAAGTACGACTCGGTGACTATTGTCGACCAGGCTCAGGTAGGGACGACCACCTGGTACGCTATAGACGCCGCGGGCGGCTACGTGGGTGGATGGGTGAGCGGCAGGTACTTGACTTTTACATCGCCGCCTACCGCGGGCCCTGCCAAAGAGGTGGACTACGGGCTTCCGAAGACGCCAACAGTGGTCGAAGGCCCGTTCAAGTATGTCGGGGTGGAGGTCTGCAAAAAGTGCCACGTCAAGACGACGGGCGCCTTTCCGAAGGGCGCTTACCCTGTGTGGAAGAATCACATTCATTCCGCCGCCTTCCGGTCGCTGTCGTTGCCTTATACGCAAGTAGTCGCCAAGCGCCTGCGTCAAGTCGATGACCCGGCCCACGACTGGCGCTGTCTCAAATGTCACGTGACGGCGTACGGCGTGGACGCCTCGCAGCGTGCCGCCTCGTATCGTGACGCGGACGGGGTTGGTTGTGAGGTGTGCCACGGACCGGGCAGTGCCTATGCCGAGATTAACCATGGGCCATCGAATCCCAATCGTTATAAGCTTGGTTTCTACAAGCTCACCAATCTACGCGAGCGGGAAGTCCTATGCGTGAGCTGTCACAACCCCGCGAGTCCAACCTACAAGCCTTTCAACATTCTGGCGTTCTCGCGCGATATTCAGCATTGGCCTGATCTGGACGAAGAAGCGTACCTTAAGTACGCGGAAGAGACCGCCCGCGAGCGAGAGAAAGCGGCACAGGCAAAGGCGGCGGCTGAAAAGCAGGAGGCAGCCGTACCAGCCGGCTCTGGCCTCCGTGCGGCTGAAGAACAGGCCAAGGCTGAGCAGGCAAAACAGGCAGCGCAGCAGGAGCAGGCTAAGGCAGAGCAGGCTAAGCGTGAGGCGCTAGCAGCGCTCGAGCAGCAAAAAGAGGAGGCAAAGGCAGCAGTCAAGCAGCAGAACAAAATGGCCGCAGCCGTCCGTGCGCCAGCAGAAAAAACGACAGGAGTTGAACGCCATCTGGCAGGACTTGCAGACATCTTTACGCTTAATCCAAGCGGGGAGAAATACCAGACAGTCCGTTTCACCCATTCCGCACATGCCAGCAAAGATTACCTTGTTGCCATTCAGTGCCAAGTCTGCCACCACACTCAGGAACGTGACGAGAAGCCGGTAAAGTGTCAACAGTGTCATAATATTGATGGTGAGGCAGGGGAGGAAAATCTCAAAACCCACGCTGCTCATGCGAAGGACAAGCCATTTCCTAAGGAGTCTGGTCAGGAGGAGGTGAGTTGCATCGGTTGCCACACCTCACAGAACGCGCTTCTCGAGGCCGGACAGCGGTCGGGGAAGGAAGCCCCGACAAAGTGCACCGCTTGCCATCAGAGGAGGAGCACGTAGGCCGACACAGGAACCCAGGGGGTAACAAGAAACCTGACAGATGGTGATTCCGTTTTGGGTACGCCAGGACGAATAGAAAAAGGGGCAAACCCACGATCTTCAACGCTCACTAGATGGGGGAGGACTGAAGCGCGTTTCCCGCAAATGCTCTGAGGATGTCAAGGAGAGGCCGCGCAAGACCTTGACAATCCCTATGGGCTCAAGCTATGAGAAGCGAGCACATCATCAGTTTAGGGGCGTCAAGAACTCATTCGAACGGAAGCTTTAGGAATTGCTGGTTGTGGAGGCGCATATGGGGCATCGTACGAGTCTTGGCCATAGAGCTTCCGGTAGACCGGCCTGCAAACTGCCAGCAGCTGTTACCTGTCCTTCAACGTTATTTTCCTCCTGGATCTTTTTTCTCTCCGCGCTCTGGTGCTTTTCTGCTTCCCCAGCGGTAGCCAGAGCAGAAACTATCACTGACTATTGGGAGAGAGTCTACGAAGCAGAAACTGTGCAGCCGGCCCCGACACCTGCGCCGCAAACTGCAGTTGCAGCTCCAGAGGGAATGCCTGCCAGTGGAGGGCTCGGTGATATCAGAAAGTATGTGACCTTCCGCTATGGGATCGAGTATACCCATAACCTTGTCACTTTCACCGATCGCCCAACCCCCACCTTTATCGTGGATGGCAAGCCACCTCTAGTCCTGAACCCAACGAACGGCACAGTTAACTTCCCCGATGCTTTTCGGTCAACTGATAACCAGCTGTACTCCTACCTATCTTTCGGCACCCAGGCATACGGCTTAAGCCGGTTGAGTACCTACGTCTCCCTGGTGACCTATCACGACCTCAACGACACTCGTAATGGCTCTCCCTTTATCGACATCCTTGATGGCTTCCATGGCCTCAACCGTACGGAGCTGATCAGTGCTTATGCAGATATCAATGGCCTGACTGCAGCAGGGCCTCTCTCCCAGGTCAGTGCTCGCCTTGGGCGCCAATTTGCTTTCGATTACGACTCCTGGCTTCTGGGCAGCGCCGTCATCGATGGGGCTAGCCTTCGGCACCGTACGGGGCGTAGTGATGTAACGGTCTTCTTTGGCTGGCGCGAGGCATACTTTGCTGATCCTTCCTCACGTTTTTCTACGGGGGGGAGTTTCAGTTACCATTTTCTCCCCAGGACTACAGCGCGGGTAGACTTTTTCCACTACCAGCGCTCCCAGCGCTACGCCGTTGGGCTGCAACACCAATTTGATACGGTTTTTGTGGATACCCACGTCTCTCTCATTAATACAGACCCCATTGAGTTTGGCTCGCGGGCCACTTACAGCTCCCCTAACAGCCCCTGGAGCGTATATGCTTCTTTTTTGCAGCAGCTCAGCGCCAACGATTTCATCTACGACATCTGGTTCACGAGTCGGGATCAGGATCGTATGCGACGCCTGAATCTCCTGCGCATCAGTCCAGCTAGTCAGTTCACCCTGGATGTAGACCGTCAGATTTTCTGGTGGCTCAGTGCAGGGGTAGGCGGATGGTTCCGCTTCCTGAACGACGGTGCCGACCAAGGACCGTTCGATAATTCCTTTCAGGAAGGAACCGTCCGGCTGCTTCTCACGCCTCTTCCGCAGTGGGACTACTTTGCCCAGTATCGCTATCGCCACATTGACCGCAGCCCCACTGGAAGTTTCATCCAGCCCTCTCCTTTTGTGATAGCGACTGACATGAGCCGTACCGGAGAGACCTCGTATCAAGAAGTCAGTGCCGAAGCACAATATCGCTTCCGCAATTGGCTGAGAATCATGGTTGGCGGGTATTTCCGCCTCTTCGATACCCAGACCCCCTATCGACAGGCCGTACGCCGGCGTTTGCACGTTAACTTGACGAATATCGATACCGGCGGGCTATACGCCGGCTTTCGCCTTCGCCTTACCGACATGGTCGATTTCAGGTTCCAGTACGGTGTAGATAGCGATTACCGTGAATTCAACCCGGACATCGACCTGGGGCACACATTTCGGATTGGAGTGGACTTTCACTACAACTAGCGCTGCAAGACGGTGGGGAAACGGGTGAGCGGGAAAATGGTTAACTGCGAAAACGTTGGGCGTCAAGGTCTAACCTTGATGCTGGGAGTGCTCGGTCTCCTCCTCTGTTGGGCAGGTGCTGCCCCTGTAGTTGAAGGACAGGCCCAATCTGGCCCTGAAGCCTTCCATCACTTTCATATCGACGACCAAGGGCTTGGCTGTACCGACTGCCACAGTACTCCCAAGAAACCTGCTCCCGGGCATGAGCTGTCTTTTTCTCAGCCGCCGTACCATCCGGCCTGTGAGGACTGCCACGCCGATGCTTTCAAAAACGATAACATAGCCGGCTCTATTTGCCTGACCTGCCATACAGCCCAGGAGGAGGAACTCGCCGCTTTCCCTACTGGGAAGTACACGATGGCCCATTTCTCTCACGCGACCCACCTTGACCCGCAGGGGCGCGTCAACAAAATCACTGGTGTGCGCCAGGACTGTATCTCTTGCCATAAGGGGCAAGAGGAGAGAGACGTACGGGCTAAGGTGGGTAGTCACCCCGAGTGCGCGCTCTGTCACGCTGGAGAGAAACCGGCCAAGCCAGAGCTGACGAGAAAGGGGGAAAGCTGTCTGGGTTGTCACTCTATAGAGAAAATCGATCGTAACATGGCCGAGCGGAGGAAGGGAGAGGGACGCCCGGTCGCCTCTGCCACAACCGGCAGGCGCCCTGGTATCCAGACTGTAGCTGCCCATGACCCTCAAAACTTCGGGTTCTCTTGGTGGAGACCTCTTGGCTCCCCTGCCAGGATGAGCGAGCTTCCCGACATTCGCATGATAGCAGCTCGTGAGGTTGAGAGCCTTGGAGTCTCTTCGCGGGGCCCACTCTACCAGCTCGCCAAGATGAGAGGGAATCCTGGGGTGCAGTTGGCAACAGCCAAAAGTCCGGTACAAGAACAACCGTCGCTGCGTAATCCTGCGTACTGGGATATCCTCCCGATTAATCACGGCCATCATTTACGTAATCGTGATGGGTCGGCGATCGACTGTGTGACCTGCCATACCTCGATACTGGAGAGCAAGGAGGTCGGGGGCCCTCTGAGCTTGCCAACCATGAGCGAATGCGCCTCCTGTCATGAGAACGCCACCCTGGTGCGACAACCCTATCTGATGCAAAACTGCGAGAGCTGTCATAAGACGATCAGGGCAGATATGCGACCCATGATCCGGGACGGCTTTTCACCTGCTGTAGCCCACACTGAATCCTTTCGTCGCCACCATGAGGAGGCGGCCCGGGCGGAAAATAGGCAGTGCCGCTTCTGCCATGTAGAGACTGTCAATGCCCAACAGGATAATTGCTCGGGCTGTCACAGCGCCATGCGTCCTCGGGACCACATGGTAGTGCGCTTTAATGAGACCACCCATGGGCGGCTGGCAGCTATGGACCGTAAGGATTGCGCTACCTGCCACACCAGCGACTACTGCAATCGTTGCCACAATATTCCCCCGCGTAGCCACTTCCCGCTGGCATTCTTCCGACAAGGTTCGCACCGCAACCTAGCCATGCTGAACCTCCGCAGTTGCTTCGCCTGTCACACGTTCGAGAATACCTGCCTAGAGTGTCACCAACAGGCTCCGAGGGGGCCAAGGAGATAGGATATGAATACAGCGCAGAAGGTGGTGCCGGGTTGCTCGTTGCTAAATGGATTGGAACGGAGTAGGAGAAGGCACGGTCAAGTCAGCTAGTCATGAACTGGGGGGCCGCCACCCACAATGATATTAAGGATTACGTCTTATTCCATAGCAGGAGGCAACATGGGCTCGCAGAAGAGGACCAGAGGCAGCAATCTCATGCTCGTCCTGCTAGTGGCTCTATCCATGGGCTTCTTCACACCTTGGTCCGTGCGGGCACAGGCTCGTTTGGAGAATCCAGCTGTGGATTCATTTCAAAGTGGCATTGGGGTGATTTCGGGCTGGGTATGTCAGGCGAGTCGGGTCGATATTGTGATCGACGGCCTCGGAACCCTCCAGGCTGCCTATGGCACCAGCCGCAACGACACGCAGCAAGCGTGTGGGGATGACGGGAACAACGGGTTTGGCCTACTGTTTAACTGGAACCTACTCGGTAATGGGACCCATACGGTACGGGCCTTGGCAGATGGGACGGAGTTTGCCAACGCGACCTTCACGGTGACAACGCTGGGAACGGAGTTCCTACGCGGGGCTGGTGGGCAGTTTACGGTCGCGAATTTTCCGCAGGCAGGAACAGCCGTCACGGTGCTATGGCAAGAGAGCCAGCAGAACTTTGCTATAAGAGGGAACAGCGGTGGGGGGGACAGTGGCGGGGGAAGTGGGGGGGGGGGCTTGGAGAATCCCCAACGAGGCTCATTTCAAAGTGGCATTGGGGTGATTTCGGGCTGGGTATGTCAGGCGAGTCGGGTCGATATTGTGATCGACGGCCTCGGAACCCTCCAGGCTGCCTATGGCACCAGCCGCAACGACACGCAGCAAGCGTGTGGGGATGACGGGAACAACGGGTTTGGCCTACTGTTTAACTGGAACCTACTCGGTAATGGGACCCATACGGTACGGGCCTTGGCAGATGGGACGGAGTTTGCCAACGCGACCTTCACGGTCTCGACACTGGGGTCGGAGTTTCTCCAGGGCGCCAGTGGGCAGTCTACACTAGCGAATTTTCCGGCAGCACGGAAACAAGTAACCATTCAGTGGCAAGAGAGCACTCAGAACTTTGTGATTACAGCCGAAGCTGACCTCCCGCTGCAACCCGGCCGCCAGGCCTTCCAATCCCCAGAGGTGTGTGCAGAGTGTCACCCACGGCAATTCCGTGAATTCCGCCAAGCTGTTCATGCCGGCTACCGAAATGTGAGCCCGACGTTTAATGGCTTGGAACTCGCGGGCAACGCGTTAGCACAGGCCGGGGTGGACGCCGGCAGGTTAAATACGGATGTCACCAATCCCGCGGTGGTTAACAATAACCTGCGGCCGGTCTACTCAGATACCCCGCGACAAGGGGTCAATAACCGTAATCTGGTACACCCCTTGAACGAACTGCTCCAAAGTAACAACCAGCTCCGTTCCGGCTTCTGCTTGGGCTGCCATAGTCCTGTGATCATTAACATTGGTGAGATTACCGCTCATCGGGAAGTACCTGAGTGGGACGGGGTCCTCCAAGGAGGGGCCATCGTCCCTCGCAACCCGAGCAACCCTAACAGCGTTAACAGTATCCGGCCGTTACGGGATTTCCATTTAGTGGCCGGAGAGGGTTGCCAGCCTTTCGGCCTGAAAGGCATCGGTGGTTGCGAGCAAGTGTTTCCCGCGGAGCCTGGTGGGCCACCGCCACCTGGGGCTTTGCCTTCGCTCGGGGCTGGGAGCATCACCTGTGATCACTGCCACAATGTGCTAGGTCCTGATCACCCACGCAGCTTGCAGAACGATGGCTTTGCCAACACTACACATCTCTTTGATATTAGCGGGATTGATCTCCTCAGCATCAAAACCGGCCCCTTCCCAAACCCGGTGCCAGTCCGCGACACGTTCCACACTGCTTCATCGAATCAGGCCAATATTAACTATATCCGTAGCAGCGAATTCTGCGATTCGTGTCACGATGTGCGTCCACCCAACCCCAACGCGGTGGCCCCGGATGACCTGACACACACGACGACCACGGCGAATACGCGAGGAGTCGGCCACTACCGGCTGGAGAACCTCAGTACCGAGCACTTTATTGGCCCCTACAACTGTAGGATCCCAGATCCAGACGGGGGCGGACCAGGGCCGTGCATAAATGCGAGTGACAATCCTTTCGGCCAGCGCATCCGTTGCCAGGATTGCCATATGTCTCTCTTTCCTTACGCGGGGGAGAGCACCTACACGGTACGAGACATGACCAACACTCGGGATGTCCAGATTACCTCACCCACCCCGGCTGTTTTTCCGATAAACACTGCGGCGTCTGAGAATGCGACAGAACCTGGGTTCACTCCACCCGTCAGACAGGTCACCACTCACCAGTTTACCGGAATCGATGTGCCGCTCCTGTCTGACGCTGAGCTGCGCGAACGTTTGGGATCGGATTATCCTTCTATTGATGAACCGGGAGTTGACGAGTATGGGACTCCGCTCTCTATCCGTCAGCGGCGCGAAGATCTCCTGAAGGCAGCAGCCCGCATCAATCTGGACCTGACGGACCAACAAGCCGGTCTGGGAGAAACCTTGCATGCACGAGTAACGGCTACTGCTTTGACTGGCCATCGCCTCCCAGCCGGCTTTTCCCAGGAGCGCACGACGTACATTCAGCTCACGGTATCGGCTAAGAGACTTGGTACCAATGAGGACTTTATCCTTTACCAGTCAGGGTATGTCACTGATAAGCCCCACCCTGAGACTGGCGAGCTGGCTCCAGATGGATTCTTGGACGACGAAGACCTGGAGCACATCACCGCTATTGCCAACCCTTTTACCCACCGGAATGAGGTCTTCTACCAAGGACCAGACAACGGCTCTGAAGCGCGGATCTTTGAGGGAAAACAACTCGGATTAGTGCTGTTCCGCAACGAACTCCTTCGCACCCTTGACCCGGCGCCTGCGGGGGGGATGGTGGGGCCGTTCAACCGCCATCCCCGAACCGGCGAGCCGCTAACGCACTCTTTTGAGGAAGAGACGTTCAGTGCGGGTTTCGCCAATGCTGTGGATAACTGGCGCTCTCTTCCCCCGCTCCTGCCTCGCACGTTCACCTATGCGATCGATCTGCCCTCGGCTGCGGAATTGGCCGAGATTGGCGTTGAACTTGAAGGGCCGCTGCGGGTCCACGCCACTGTCCATTTTAACCATTTTCCGCCGCTCTTCTTGCGTTTCCTGGCGCGGGTAACCGGAGCGGGGGTAGAGCAAAATCTCTTTAACGTTCCGGTGATGGCACCGTTTGTTGGGCTGCGCGGCCCGTTCAATCGCGACCTGCACCTGTACGATGAGCGGCGGATCGATGATCACTTGCGCAACGTCCTCGATCTCGACACCGCAGAAATCAGCGTACCTTTGTCATAGAGAGGAGACGAAGGACAATGAAAGCACGCGCATGGACTGCTGGGCTCATAGTCACTCTCCTGTTGGGAGCAACCGCTGTCTCTTTATGGTGGTCAGGCAGGGTGGTGTCCCAGACCATCCCTCAACGATGCCCGCCGACATGCCCGCCCCTCTATGCGGGTATTGATAGTCCTGGTGCTATGCTTTCCCCACAAAATCCAAACCCCAGTCATTTCTTTGAGTTTCGAGTGGATTGGCCGATCCTCGGCATTGCCGAGCCCCGTACTGCCTGGGAATACACCCAGCGGGGCATGTATTTGCAGGACGAGGTTGGGGATGTCAACGCGGCCATAGTCGACTACATGCGTGCCGAGGAGCTTGAGCGTGAGCGCTCCTGCGGTCCGGGGCTTCCGCCTCCCTCTCAGGGAGCCTGCCTGCAAATTCTGCACGCACGATTGGCGAATATCTACTTAGAGCGTGGTGAGTATGAGAGAGCTATCGAGGAGTTAGACTTCATTCTGGAAGAAAATCCCTTTGCCCCGGGCCTTCACTTTGAGTTGGCCGAGGCGTATTTGGGCCTTGGTAATGGAGGAAAGGCCGTCGAAGAATTTAGGCACGAACTGGAAATCCAGCCTTGTCACCAAGCTACCCATTTTGAGCTCGGTGAGGTGTTGATCGAACAAGGTAACGAAACTGAAGGGAGACAGCACCTTACCGAGTATTTACAGCAGGCACTGCTGCACTGTGATTCCTTCCCACACAGGATTTTGAAGGCGAGAAGGCTGCTCGAAGAGCACGGCGGGCCTCTCGAGATGGCGGACTCTACCTGCCCGGCGACGTTGAAAGGACCGGTGGGCCAGGTACTGGCCGTTCCAGAAAGCCAGATTACCGCCCGCAGGGGATGCAACCCCCCAGGGACACGTTTCCATGAAGAAGGGTAAACACAGACGGCTGCTGCATTGGATTAACTGGCGCAGAAAAAAGAGGAGAATAAGCGATGAACTTTTTCCGCCCCTTTTGGCAAGGCCGCAAAGGTTTCTGGTTTCTCCTCGCCGCTCTCGCTTTGGCTGTATATGGAGCTGCAGGTGCTCTCTACGAAAAAGCAGCGACAGCGGCGGCCGCCGGCCTTGAGCGCCATCTTGCTGGGCTGCCAGACACCTTTACGCTCAATGCCAATGGGGAAAAGTATGAACCCGTTCATTTTGTGCATGCTGCACATGCGAGCCAGAAATATGGAGCAGGCGTTCAGTGTCAAACCTGCCACCACACTCAGACGGGAGATGAGAAGCCAGAAAAGTGCGAGACCTGCCACAACGTCGGAGGCAAAGCTGGGGAGAAAAAGCTGCAAGCTCAGGCCACCCACGCAAAGGACAAGCCGTTTCCTATGGAAGCTGATCAGAAATCAGTCAGTTGTATAGGCTGCCACCAGGCGCAAAACGCTCTTCTCACAGAAGGGAAACGGTCGGGGCAAGAAGCGCCGACGAAGTGTTTAGGGTGTCACGAGCGAAAGAAAGGCGCTTGAAATCGCTTCAGAAAAACCCTACCACTGTTGGCCAACCGTCTCCTGCACGGTCACAATGTTAATACCGATCTTTTCCAACCAGGCTTTGGGTGGATCTGCGCCGATGAGGACAAGCACCGCGTCGTTCTCCAGTTCACGTGTTGCTTCCCCAATCTTCAACGTGAGGCTGTTTTCTGTGATTTGCGTAACGTTGGAGTTGAAAATCACAGTCACCCTACCGGCTTTCTCTTGTGCGGCAATGGCATCAGCATTGCGGCTCTTGATACGGCTGAACTCTCCCCGGCGGTACGAGAGAGTCACCGTGGTGCCGTCTTCTTTGGAGAGCGCCACTGCAGCTTCAATGGCGCTGTCGCCTCCGCCGACAACTAGCACACGCTTGCCCTTGAAGTCTGCAGCATCAATAAGGTTGTAGGTGACCTTCGGCAGGTCTTCACTGGGGACGCCGAGCTTGCGAGGATTGCCACGGGTGCCAATCGCCAGGATGACAGAGGCCCCCTCGTATGTGCCCTTGGTGGTGGTCACTGTAAAGAGACCGTTCGTCTTCTTGACATCGATAACCTCTTCATGTTCGTTCACTTGCAGCCCCGTAGTCTGCACGACAGCTTGCCAAACCGCTATCAAGGTTTCCTTCTCCGCGTCCATCATCGGCAGCATGCCGTACAGCGGCAGAGGTACCGGCTCGGCCAGCACTGCCTTATCACGTGGGTAATTCTGGATGGTGCTGGCGATATTCTCCCTCTCCAGGAAGAGGTAGCGCAACCCCAACTTCTTGGCCTGCAGGGCGGCACCGAGCCCTCCGGGTCCAGCACCGATAACAATGACATCATAGGGCGCGTCAGCGAGCCGAGGTTTCTTCTCAGCAATGTAACGTACGGTTTGATCCCCCTGGTTGACTGCCTTCTTGATGAGCGCGGCTCCCACAACCTCGCCGACCAAGAAGAGACCGGGGATGTTACTTTCATGGTTCTCGTTGATCTGGGCGCGCTCGACCTCTCGCATCACGGGGCCAGAAGTCACACGGATCGCCCCGGTTGGACACCCGTCCTGGCAGATCGTGCATCCCTCGAGCGCTTTGCACGCGTCAGGATTGACCACGGTCGACTTGTGAGTAACCGGATCTTTGGCTAACACCTGTGTGGGGCAAGAGTCGATGCAACTGCCGCAAGCAATGCACGTGCTGGCGTCAACAGTCGGGAAGGGCAAGATGTTGTTTTCAGGAGCGGCAGCGGGAGCGGCAGCCACTGGAACAGAAGCAGGGGCTGGAACTGCCCGCGGGGGCGTCTGTGGAGCCGGCGGTTGCGGCATGAGCCAGTTTCTTGCCAGCCGGGCATCAAAGTAGGTGTACGCACCTGCGCCCACCAGCATGGTTAGTAGGGCGAAGAGCACGTTGCCGAGGGTAATCTTGCTGAGCCATCCCCCTGCCAATTGCGGCGTGGGTGGGTAGTTATGGTGCTGGCTGTGACAATCGAGGCACGCCGTGGTCGCTTGTTCTTGCTGATGGCAGGTGTAGCACACATCCATCGGCAGCGGGTACAGAGCAGGCGAACGCAACACCGTGCGATACTCCTGCTCGCCCTGCACGACGAAGTGACACTCTACGCACTTGTTGTCTCGATGATCGTCGTGAGAGAAGCGCACATAAGTGATGTCCCTCCGCACGTGGAGAATCTCGCCGTCTTCCCGAGTGTGGCACTTCAGACACTGTTTCGCAGGATTGGCTTTAGCGACCTGGGGGTCGCGGTTCCCGACTTCTTCATGGCACTCGATACACTCGGCATGAGTGGGAAAAGCGTTGATCACTCCTCCGGGTAAGGATTTGTGACAGGTAGTACAAACTGTTTCGTCGGAGTCTCTTTCGTGAGCGGCATGGGCGAATTTCAGACCGTTCTCCACGTGCGGCACGCTCTGCTGCCACAGCCGCCGTTCTTCTTCGGTGGCAGGGATTTGGATGCGCAGGGGCGACTCTCCCTTGTCGCGCTTCGCCGTTGTTTCTTGCAGCCGGACAAAGACCTTGTCATAGTAAACACGCAGAGGGCGCTCGCGAAAGCGACGCACTTGCAGGCCTGCTTCATGGCAACTCCAACACAATACCTCGCCCCCGCTAAGGTCAAACTTGCGACCGCGGTGTTCAGTGTGGCAACTGATACAGTCGTCGCTCACCGTCTCGCTGGTTTTTAATACTTTGGTGTGGTGACAGCCAGCAGTGACACAGGTGGCGTTCATCGACTGGGCATTCCAGGCTGGATGACAGGTCGCACACTGGTGTTCCCATTCAGCATGGCTTGCCG
>CAZAYE010000028.1:0-12701 GCA_964489255.1 uncultured Enterobacteriaceae bacterium | reverse complement strand
GTTCACCCTTCGACAAGCCTGTCCTGAGCAAAGTCGAAGGGCTCAGGGCGAACGGGAGGCTAAGCTGAGAGAGCAAAACCCGTTCGTGCTGAGCCCTGTCGAAGCACGAACACGCATAGGCACAGTTTGCCGGTGGGCAACGCTGCGCTTTTGCCCACCCTACATTCATTTCTTGAAGAAAGCAGGAGGGGACGGGTTCCCTGCTCTTCTCTACTTTAGCGTTGCTGCAGCGAGAACAACGACTCCTCGGTCGCGATAGTCCGGTGTGGATTGAAGTAGGGGAAGACGTATCGTGCCATCCGCTTGAGTGACTGCATGATGTTAGCGTGCGGGATGCGACCGGCCTGCTTGAAGCAGATCACTTGGCCGAGCCCCGCTTTCTGGAATTCCTCCAGCTTATGGATCACCTCATCGGGATTTCCCACCACCACCATGTGGTGCGCTTTCAGCTCAGCATCCGTTAGCTCCCCCGGATCTTTAAAGACCGCGAAGAGCTGACGAATGTAATCATAGGAGTAGAGTTTGTTCTTGGCCATCAGCGGCTTAAACAGCTCGGCAACGTGATGCATAAACCACCGGGCACCGTCCAAGGCAATAGCTTCCTCTTCTCTGTTTTCCGCCACGTGGCAGACGATAAGGCCGGCAAACCCCTCGTTAGCCACTTTCGTGATTTGATCGCTGCGTCGTGCACACGCCTTCTGATACTCACCCATACTGTATTGTACATGCTCCCAGTTCATGCTGAAGCTGAGTACGCCGAGTCCCCGATTGCCGGCAATTTCGTAGCTGTCTGGCGCCACACAGGCCATCCACATCGGTGGATGCGGTTTCTGAATGGGCTTGGGAACAACGCGCCGCGGCGGCACCTGAATGAGCTTACCGTTGTACTCCAGGATGTCTTCCGTCCAGGCTTTGACGATCACCTCCAGCGCCTCCCTCACCTCATCGCGAGTCCGTTCGTAGTCCACGCCAAAGCCATCAAGCTCTTGAGCGGTGGTCGATCGCCCTGTGCCCACGTCAACTCGGCCGTTGCTGATGATATCCAGGACCGCCGCCTGTTCCGCCACTTTGACTGGATGATTAAAGCGGAACGGCAACAGGCGCACCCCATGTCCGATGCGGATATTTTTTGTTCGTTGGCTGACCGCGCCGTAAAAGACTTCCGGCGCAGGGCTGTGGGAGTATTCTTCAAGAAAGTGATGCTCGACCTCCCAGACGTAGTCAAAGCCGAGCCGGTCAGCCAGTTCAATCTGGGCCAGCGCCTCCCAGTACACATTGTACTCGCTGAGCGCATGCCAGGGGCGCGGGGTTTCCATCTCGTAAAGTAAACTGAACTTCATGGCGTCCTCCTTTACAATTTTCTTTCGGGGAAAGGTTGCCTGTCCTCCCCCGCGACACGATCACCATACCTGCAATTCAGCTAATAGCGCAAATGACCGAAGAAATGCAAACGGAAAAGTAAGGATGTGAGCAGTCTTCTGCCGGTGGGCAACGCTGCGCTTTTGCCCACCCTACATTTCTGCTCTAACTCACTAGCGGTTTCCTCTCTGTCCAGGGATACGCTTCTTCAAAGGCAGCTGACGCCCGGAGTACCATCCCATCATCAAATCGTCGCCCCACAATCTGCAGTCCAATCGGCAACTCGTCTGTCGTAAAACCACACGGTACCGACGCCGCCGGATTTCCTGTCAGGTTGAACGGGAAGGTAAACGGGATCCACTCGTACCGCCCTACAGGCGTCCCAGCGATCTCTGCAGGAGAGTCCAACTCCGCTGCAAACGGTCGGCAGGGCAACGTCGGCGTGAGCAGGAGGGTGTATTTCTCGAAGAGCTGTTGCACATGGAGGTTCCAGGCCAGGCGATCGAACCAGGCCTGTACGTATCGGGTCGCCGGCCATGGCAGCGCGTTTTCTATGATTGCGACCAGACCAGGTTCAAGGTCCGCCCGGCGGTCTGGCAAATAGGGGGCGAGACGGGTTGCGAGGCTGCCACTAAAGGTCACTTCCCACGCCTCCTGCGGCGATGGCCAGTTGGGGGTGATGGCCTCGACTCGACAACCAAATTCCCGGAACCGCTTTGCTGCTTTTTCACAGGCTGTTTTTACTTCTGGATCAATGGCTTTGGTGAAACCGAGATCGGCGGCCCAAGCTATCCGCAGTCCTTTCAGGGACCCCGTGAGGGTTTTGCCGTAATCCACAGGCTTTTCTGCGGGCAGCGAATATTGATCGCGAGCGTCTGGTCCGCTGCAGACCGTCAGCATCAAAGCAGCGTCGGCTACCGTCCGCGTCATCGGTCCGACATGAGCAATACTCCACGCCGCACTTGGCGGGTATACGGGAATGCGACCAAAGGATGGTTTGAGCCCGTAGATCCCACTGAAGGACGCTGGAATCCGGATCGAGCCGCCCGCGTCTGTTCCAATCGCCAGTGGCCCCATACCGACCGCCACCGCCGTCGCCGCCCCACCACTAGAGCCGCCAGGGGTACAGTCCACATTCCAGGGGTTACGGGTTGGCCCAAAGAGCAAATTATGGGTCGCACCCAGCCAGCCAAGCGTGGGGGTGTTGGTCTTGCCCACTTGGATAGCGCCGGCCGCACGTAAGCGCGTGACGATCGGCGCATCTTCGCTTGGAACGTTGTCTGCGTACAGACGTGTCCCGAAGGTCGTGCGGATGTTCTTTGTCACCACCACATCTTTGGTTGAGAATGGAACACCATGTAGCGGTCCTAAAGTGGCTCCCGTGCGCATTACCGCTCGCTCAGCGGCGCGCGCATCCTTGAGCGCCTGCTCTGCCGTTACGGTCACGAACGCGTTGAGCGTCGGGTTGAGCTTCTCTATCTGTGCGAGGACGGCCCGTATCGCCTCAACCGGCGACACCTTCTTGCGTTTAATCGCTCTCGCGAGATCTGTGGCAGACAGCCAACAGAGATTCTGATCAGACATGTCGTTCCCCCCTTATGCGCTGGCAGTATCGCCGCAGCTCCCTGCAAAACAGCAAGAGGCCAGGCTTTGCATTCCTTCATTTCTGAGGTAGCTTCTACCCTATGGCAAGGCCCCTGCGAGCCGAGTTTTCAGGCACTTTCTATCACATTTTGCTCTGATCGTATTGACAAGAGCAATCGTTCAGCGTGAGGGAGATGTATTATGAAGTTATACCGCTCTATTCTCTTTGTTCCTGGTAATCGCCCTGACTGGATCGACAAGGCGCCAAAGTATGGTCCTGACGCGCTGATCTTGGATCTCGAAGACGCGGTTCCGATCGCCGAAAAAGTTGAGGCACGCCAAACGGTGCGGGCTGGCATCGAGCGTTCGCGGGAGCGAGGAGTGGCAATTGTCGTGCGTGTCAATGGGGTGGACACAGGACTGACCGCCGAGGATGTCGAGGCTATTGTCACCGCAGGTCTCGTCGCCGTCGCGATTCCCAAATTGGAACGGGTCGAAGAGGTCCTCAAGGTTGACGCGTGGATCGAGCTGTTCGAGCGCAAGGCCGGGCTTCCCATTGGCACGGTCGAGATCGTGGCGCTCCCAGAAACCGCGCGTGGCATCATGAATGTCTATCAGCTAGCCACCGCCTGCTCACGGGTCGGCAACATCGTCGGGGGTGTGGGTGCACGGTCAGGTGACGTGACAAAGGCGATTGGCTACAAATGGACCCGCGCTGGGCTAGAAACGCTCGCTATGGCGTCGCACATGCTGTTAGCCGCGAGGGCGGCGGGCATTGAATATCCGTTAGCCGGAGGGTCTCTCGAGGTCGGGGATACCGAACTCGTGCGTGCCCAACTGCAACGAGCGCGCGAGATCGGCTTTCGCGGCGCGCTCTTGATTCATCCCTCGGCGGTGCCGATTGCGAATGAGATCTTCGCTCCCTCCAAAGAGGAGATTGAATGGAACAAGGGAGTGCTGCGGGCAATGGCAGAAGCCGAGCAAGCCGGGCGGGCAGCGGTGACCTATGATGGGATGATGATCGATTATGCCCATGTGCGAAACGCGCTCGACCTGCTGCATCAAGCCGAAGCGTTTGGCATCGACGTTGGTGAGTATCCGCAGGTCAAGGCACTGTAGGGATTAGTAGTGGTGCAGTAGGGGCGACCCGGTGGGTCGCCCGCCAGAGGGCGAGGCAACGCCTCGCCCCTACACGAGAAACCATCGTCAATGCATGAGCGGCTACTTACGTAGAGCGAAAGGAGAGACCCCGGTAGGTGCAAACTGCACTGCTCCCTAGAGCGTGTTACGGTTGCCCTTACCAACCTCGCTCACCCTTCGACAAGCTCAGGGCGAGCGGAAAAGCCCAGCAGACAGGAAAACCCGTTCGTGCTGAGCTTGTCGAAGCATGAACGGCATTCAATTCTTGGTAAGGAGAACAGTGTATGCAACCGCATATTTTGGTCGGTACAGCGAGTGGTCTCTACGAGGTGGGCAACAAGTGGCCAATTCAGTTTAGTGAACACGAAGTTAGAGCGCTTGTTACCCATGACTCCAACTGGTGGGCGATCATCGACCAGCGAGAGGTATGGCGAACTCCTGCTGCCGGCTCTTGGCTGAAGATTGCCGCGATCGAATCTCTAAGGGCGAACTGTCTGTTACCAATAACGAACGGGCTTTTAGTGGGGACCTCGGCAGCCCATCTCTTTTGCCTCCGTAGCGAGACCCTCGAACCTATCCCCACCTTTGACATCGTGCGCGGACGAGAGGAGTGGCATAACCCCGGCGGCAGTCCACCCGATGTGCGATCAATGACCATGGAGCCCTCTGGCACCGTGTATGTCAACGTTCATGTTGGCGGGATCGTGCGTTCGTCTGATGGAGGGCAATCCTGGACCCCGACCATCGATGTGCTGGCCGACGTCCATCAAGTGGCCTATGCCTCAGATCCAGGACTCGTGCTTGCCGCGGCGGCGCGCGGGTTGGCCATCAGCAATGACCAGGGCGAGACGTGGCGAGTTGAGACTGCTGGGCTGCATGGTCGCTACTTACGTGCCGTGGCGGTTGCTGGCGGGACAATCCTAGTCACCGCTTCCACGGGACCGTTCACGCGTCAAGCTGCTGTCTACCGTAAGCCTTTAGAGAAGGGCGAATCCTTTGAGCGCTGTGGTGAAGGGCTGCCTGAGTGGTTCTCCGACAACATCAACACGCTCTGCCTGGCAGCGTCGGACTCATGGGTGACGTTCGGTACCACAACAGGTGAAGTCTTTCTGTCCTCAGATGAGGGGCGGCACTGGCAGGAAGTGGCGAAGGGCCTGCCGTCGGTGCGGTGCGTAGCCTTGGTGTAGCCAGAGAAAGTAGGCTGGGTTGAGCCGAGCGAAACCCAGCGCTGGAATTCGTTGTACTCATTCCAGCCTACGAGGCTTCCATACGAACTAACGAACTGGCCTTGAATGCCAAGGTTGACGCACTTACGACGCAGGTCGTTGCCTCTCACACCGAGAATCGCCGAGGATCAATAACGTGCCTTCCTCACCTAATCCGAGACGGCTCCGTATCGCTTCTGAGTCCCTTACGCTGCAGCAGTATGGTCGTGGAGTTGCATCCTACGGCTGGTTCATCGCCGGCGTGGCGACCTGGTTCACTGCCGTGGGGATGCAGGGCGTGCTCTTTTCCTGGCTCGTGGTTGGAGAGTTGCACGCCGAGGCAAAATGGGTAGGGATTGCCCAGAGCGCGATGATGCTCCCCTCGCTTCTGCTCATTCTCCTCGGCGGGGCAGTAGCGGACCGACACGACCGTCGCGCTTTGCTAATCGCTCTCCATCTCATCGCGACCGTACTTTCTGCAAGCCTGACTGTAGTTGTAGCGAGTGAGAAGCTCTCTCTCGCTATTTTACTTGTCTATGCATTGAGCATGGGCAGCGTGCAGGCTTTTGTGATGCCCGCGCGTGACGCGTTGCTCTCGGAAGTTGCGGGACCCAATCTGATGCAAGCAGTGACCGGTCTGACTCTGACCCAGTGGGGCACGCAGGCGCTCGGTGCGCTCGTCGCTGGGACGGCCCGCTGGACCGGCACAGTGCCGGCCCTCTGCCTGCACGCACTGACGATCCTGAGTGGGGTATCCCCACTACGCAAACTCCCTCCTGCTCCGCCGCACGGTCACATTTCGCGGAGGCAGCTCCGACCGGCAGATGTCGTCGAAGGCGTGCGTGAGGTCATGCGTTCGCAGATTCTACCGCCCATATTCTGGCTCGTGACCGCCGTAGGAGTGCTCTTCATCGGTCCCTTCATGGTTGTCTTTCCTATCCTTGTGCGAGATTATTATGGCGGAGATGTGGCACAGCTCGCCCTGCTCAACATGGCGTTTCCAGTGGGGACAATCCTGGGGTCGCTGGCACTGCTATGGCGTGGCAGGTTACGCAGGAAGGGAGCAGCGCAACTCCTCGCGCTCGTTGCCGGAGCCGGATGCCTGGGGGTAGTGTCGCTGGGTCTGCCACTGTGGGGCATGTTGGCTGCGGTATGTGGTCAGGGAATAGGAGCAGCTATCTTCACGAATGCAGGCCGCACCGTGTTCCAGGAACAGGCGCCTCCGTCCCACCGAGCGCGCGTGCTGTCCGTTTATATGTTTGGATTCATGGGCGCGGCGGGCCTGATTGGCGCGCCATTCTCGGGCATCCTGGTTGAACGGATCGGTCCATTGATGACTTGTGCTGTCGCAAGTGGCGCGATGATAGCCGTTGTCGTCTGGGCGTTCATTTTCACCGAGGTCGCCTGGGTGGAGTAGGAGGCCTCTTGAGATACCCTCCCTGGAGGTGGAATGATCTGCTTAACGGTTCTGAATTCCGGTCAATTTCCAAGAGGCTGATACACGATGAGCACTCTCCAAGAAGCCGAAAAACTACTGTCCGTGATGACGCGGGCAGAAAAGGCGCAACTACTCCAATGGGTGGTACGTGACCTGGGCGATGCCTTCCCAGGTGTTGATAGCATCCCTGGTGTCTGCGGTGGAGAACCCTGCATCGTCCGCACCCGCATTCCAGTCTGGGTGCTGGAGCAAGCCCGACGGCTGGGCACGAGCGAAGCGGAACTGTTGCAGTGCTATCCGACCTTGCGTGCCGAGGATCTGGTGCACGCTTGGGCCTATGTCCGTTCGCACCGGGATGAGATCGAACAGCAGATCCGCGAGAACGAGGCTGCCTAGGTCATGGCGCGGCTGTATGCGAACGAGAATTTTCCGCTGCCCGTCGTCGTAGAACTCCGCCGGTTGGGGTATGACGTACTAACTATTCACGAAACAGGCACCGCTGGCCAGTCGGTTTCCGACGAGGCTGTACTGGCCTTTGCCTCCTCAGACAACCGAGCGGTATTGACGCTCAATCGTAAACACTTCATCCACTTGCACGCCGCTCAACCAGAACACGCGGGTATCATCGTATGTACATTTGACCCGGACTTTACCGGTCAGGCCGGTCGAATCCACGCGGCTATTGCAGCGCAAGCCCAGCTCTCCGGTCAACTCATCCGGGTCAATCGTCCGGCACGGTAGGACATCGGTGCATTCACTTCAATATCGGTGAACAGGATTGCCGCCTGTTTGCGCATCTCGGCTACGGCTGTCTGTGACCGCTCTTCTGGCATAGGAGCGATTATGCGGCGCGCTCTTCACAATTGTCAAACGGCATGGAGCAGTCCATGTTTGTTGGGCAACGCTGCGCTTTTGCCCAACCTACCCACTGCCTCAGATCTCTGTCTGACTCTGTCTCGCATCTCTATCTCGCTTCTTAGATCACCCCCTGTTCTTTCAGCGCGCCCAGTCGCGCGCTGTCTAGCCCCAGGAGGCGCCCATAGATCTCTTCATTATGCGCACCTAACGTGGGAGCTGGTTGGTCAAACGCCACCGGATGATGAGCGAACTTAATTGGCATGCCTATCCCTTTTACCCCAGGCAGAGGTCCATGGGTGGGATGGGCCAGATCAACGACCATCCCCCGCGCTGTCAGATGTTCATCTTCTAACAACTCCGGCGGACTGAGCACTGGACCAGCGGGGATTTGGTGCTTTTGTAGGTGATTAACGGCTTCAGCGACCGACTGCTGCCCGATCCACTGTTGCACGACCGCATCGACATCTTCCCGATACTCACGCCGTTTGAGGATGGAGGCAAAGCGAGGATCCTGCGCCAGATCTTCTCGTCCAATAGCCACGAGGAGCTTCTGCCACTCAGTTTGAGTTAACGCACAGATAGACACATAGCCGTTGGTTGCTTGGTACACGTTGAACGGCGCACCACCCACATGCCCATTGGCCATGCGTCCAGGTATCTCCCCGGCAGCCAAAAATTCCATGAGCTCTGCCAGCAGAAAAAATGAGCTGTCCTGCATGGAGATATCCACCCATTCCCCCTGGCCGGTCCTCTCACATAATTGCAGGGCGGACAGAATCCCAATCACAGCAACCAGGGGAGCAGTCGTGTCGCTCACTGCGGCTCCACAACGGACTGGCGGACGATCCGGGTAGCCAGTGACGCTGGAGATACCGCTCGTGGCTTGGATAATAGGGTCATAGGCTCGCCACTCGCGGTGAGGTCCGTGCTGACCAAAACCGGAGATCGAGCAGAGGATGAGGCGAGGGTTATGAGATTGCAGCACAGAAAACCCAAGGCCCATTCGCTCTAGCGTGCCCGGAGCGTAGTTCTCCACGACAACGTCTGCCTTAGCACAGAGTTGCAGAAACAGTTCCTTACCCTCTAGATGGCGCAGGTTGAGGGTAATGCTCTTCTTGTTGCGCGAACGGTGGAGTATGGAGAGGCCCATATCGTCTTCACTCTGCCGAGTCAGACCGGCTCCCTTCGGACCGGCAAACGGCGGCCGATAGCGAGCAAACTCTCCACCGTCCGGCGGTTCCACTTTGATCACCTCTGCTCCCAGTCCGCCGAGCAACAGCGTGCTATACGGACCAGCGAGAAACCGGGTCAAATCGAGCACCACCAGCCCTGTTAATGGCTTCATCTGCTTCCTCCCGTGGTTCCTGGACCTGCTCACTTTCCTTGCAGTATTAGTCCCGCAACACTGAACCGATGCGGATTCAGCGGTTGATTGTAGATCACTTTATGGGTCTGGAAGATGGACGCCCGTTCCCGCTGATAATCAATCGATGCCTGCGTGGCGATTTGCGGGATCCATACGTCGTGCTTCCAAGGATTAAACTGGGGATGGAGATAGGCCATTAGGAAGGTCCGCTTGTGGTTGCCGGCGTGATCGTAGGTCAAGGCATATGACGTGACCCAGGTCTGCACATCAATATAGAGTACTCGACGACTGTAGACTGGATGTGTCCCTTTTGGTCGGGCCTCGACGACTACCATGCGACGCAGTTCCCACGGGTCCATCGGATACCAGTTCCCTCTGCCACCCCAGGTAGATTCGGCGGCTCGGATCGGGCCCGGCACCAGCAGCACCTGCTCCCCGAGATATTTCCACTCATACGCGTGGATATAGCCGCCAAAACCTCCCCGGTCCTCCATCAGGAGTTCTCCGCCTCCACCAGCTTGGTAGGGGTTATCAACGACTTTCCGGGAGCGTCGCGTTCGCACATCGTAGACCCAGAGATCGTCACTACTGGTGTCTTTATCGTAACTATAGGAGAGCGTCTGATTGCCCTCCACATCCGATGGGGCCAGCGCCCGTATATACTGCTTGGAGTAGATACCGTTTTCTTCCCACTCTGGCAGGTTCCAGGCGGTGTCGGGGCGATGCATGCCGTAGAAAGCCGCAATGTAAAAGCGGTCGGCTCGTTCTACCGCGCCACTACTGTTGCGTAGTTCATTGGTGGGCCAGAACTGCACGGTCTCTCCACGGTCTCGATAGCGATGGTTCCAGGCGATTTTCTCGCCTGCGTGTGGATCCTGGAGGTCAAGCAGAGGAAAGGGCAATCCGGCCACGTAGTTCTTGAGCTCACCTTCTCCCAACTCGACCAGGGCAGAGTGCGCTAGGGTCGCCTGAACGTATTCCTGCCGCAGGGGCATATCGGTGGTCTCCTGTACCGTGATGGTAAAATCTCCGGCTTGCAGAGACTTCAAGATTTCCGGTGGGAGTACAATGCTGGCCGCTTGAGAGTTTGTCTTATCGATTGTCATCCCAGGTCTGATCCCTTCCACGTGCGGAAACCCCTGGCGGTACGGCTGAAACATCTCCAGAATTCGCTCTTGTCGGTCATCTGCCTGTACATGTCCCCAGGCAGGGAGCAGCCAACTCACAACCAGCAAAAAAGTTGTAACAGGTTTGTTACGCACGAAACCTCCTTTTCCTGAGTAGATGTACAGAGAGGAAGTATCCTATTCGGCGAGCAAGGAGAAGTAGAGATCGTGTTTAGAGCACACGTGACCTAAATCAGACTACAAGAGATTGGCACAACATGACTGTCGCCCTGAACGAAGTGAAGGGTCTCGCGGTGAGATTCTTCGCTGCGCTCAGAATGACAGGGCGAGGTGGTTGCGTCGGAAAGTGTACGAATGTCATGTGTTTCGATTTAGCGAGCGGATCTTTTTCCCTTTCCCCTTCTCTCGCTTCGTGCTACAGAACCAGCGGAGAGCGAGACAACAGTATGACTGAATCTCCGACCCGCGTTCGCTGGCTGATTGTGGCCTGCATCTTCTGCATGGGGGTGCTGATGTTCATTGACCGGGTGAACATCGCCATCGCCGCCAAGTACATCATGCCCGAGTACGGGCTCAGTGACGTGCAGATGGGGTGGATCTTTAGCGCCTTCGTCCTTGGGTACGCCATTCTGCAAATCCCGGGTGGCTGGCTCGGTGACCGTTTCGGTCCCAGGCGAGTCCTCGCTGGCGCAATCTTCTGGTGGTCCGCCTTCACTGCAGTGACCGCCGTGGCCGGAGAACTTTTTCTCACCGGACTCATAGGTGTAGTGGGATCGTTCATCGTCGTCCGGGTTCTGATCGGCATCGGCGAGGCGGGAGGACCACCGAATTACAATCGTGTGGTAGCCAACTGGGTCGCACCGGAAGAGCGCGGACTCGCGCTCGGCATTGCCACGAGCGGGAGTGCGTTTGGCGCAGCGCTCACACCGCCGCTGATTGTGTGGATCATGGTGACGCTCGGCTGGCGTGCGGCGTTCTACATCGCTGGTGGAGTGGGAATCGTGCTGGCTCTAGGGTGGTACTGGCTGGGAACGGACCGGCCGGCGGAGCATCCGTGGGTGAATGCGGCGGAGCGACAACATATCTCTCAGGCCTCCACCTCCTCGTCTGACCACAGTCACGTCCTCGTGCCCGTTCCTTGGCGGGTGATCTTGGGTCGGCCAGACCTGTGGTTTCTGACCGCCTCCTACACCGTGCTGGGCTACATTGGTTACATCTATTTTTCCTGGTTCTATTTATACCTGGTCAACGTGCGCGGCTTTTCGATCGTGAGCGGCGGCTGGTACAGTACCTTACCGTTTGTCATCAGCGCCATAGCGGCCCCGCTGGGTGGCGGGTTGTCCGACTCCTTAAGCCGGCGGTTCGGCAAACGGATTGGCCGCTGTGGCATTGGGTTTAGCGGCCCGCTGGGTGCTGCGGTGTTCATTGGGGCCGGTGCTGCAGTACAGGATCCGTATCTGTCAGTGTTGTTCCTCTCGCTTGGTGAAGGCTTGTTGTTTTTGACCGTGGCTGCGTACTGGGCTGCAACGATCGATCTTGCCAAACCCCACGCTGGCACGGTGTCGGGCTTCATGAACATGGGGGGAAATCTGGGCGGTGCGATCTCCCCTACCCTCACCCCACTGATTGCCCAACGGTTTGGCTGGGACAGCGCGTTATACGCCGCTGCAATTTTGGCGCTGCTCGGCGCGTTCTTCTGGCTCGGTGTGCACCCAGAGCGAGCCATGGATTTGGAGGAGGACGCACTAGTGCTTCCGCCACAGAAGGAAGTCGTCCTGGGTGGAGAACCGCAGGTATAAAGGAAATCCGCCGCAAACGGGGCTGAGGGGCAGTCGAAAGACTCAGAACACCAAACGTCCGGCCTGGTCCTGCGCCACAATGCGCGCCGCCAACTCGGGCGAATTGATGCAGACACTGGCATCACGGTCACACGAAGTCCGAGTAGAGCCGGAGTGTGAGGGAAGCCATGGTGTTCTTCCCTTTCATCACATCTATGGTCTCGGCAAAACTGAGCTCGCGGGGGGGAGCAGCTCGTGTACCACCCTCACCAGCTCTCCCACTGTGTGATTCGGCCCCTTCAGCACCTTGACCATGTTCCCGACCTGATCGACGATGTAAGTAGCCACGAGGTGGTTGATTTCCCCACCAGACTCCCCGTAATAATCTGCCCCATATTGATAGGCCACGGCCATGATCGCCTGGGTGCTGCCGGTTAAGAACTTCCACCCCGAGGTGTCCGCCTGATAGCGGCGGGCGTACTCTTTGAGCACTGCCGGAGTGTCGTGTTGTGGATCAACCGTAATAGAGAGGAGCACAACTTCTTTGCCCACTCTCTCCCCTAACGTCTTCTGGAACTGAGAAAACTTTCTGGACAACAGCGGACACGGCCCCGGACAGCTGGTGTAGATGAAGTCGAGGAGCACTACTTTGCCGCGCAGGCTGGAAAGTTGCACAGTGTTCCCGTCCTGGTCAGTAAGGGTGAAGTCCGGAGCCGGGACCGGTTCCGGGAAGCTCACTTCCTGTTCCTCCTCCAGCTCGTCGGGCTCTGTCTGGAGAAGAGCCGCTGACGGCTCTCCCTCCCGTGCCAGCGCCGTCAGATAGAGGCTGTCCTGGGTCTTTTCGAC